>JAZGCT010000012.1:0-5572 GCA_036477085.1 Thermoplasmata archaeon
AACTCACCAAGAAAGGGGTCTTCCAGCCGGCACCGTTGCTTACTAAGCACGTGAGAATTCCATTCAAGAAGTTGGCAACCTACATGAAAGAGTTCCTTGAGAATCCTTGGCAGATGCTGGGAAGAGAATGAACTTCAGAGAATCTTAGAAAGCAGGTTCCCGGTTTCCCTCACTTGAGAAGGTTTTTATTTGCAGAGTGCGGTTATCCAATCGTGGACATTAGAAAACTCGCCAGGTACCCCTATCTCGAGGAGGCAAGCGGCTACATCAAGGACTCGGACATATCCATACCGGACCTGCTGGACGACCCGGCGTATGAGGAAGCCAGGATCGCGGGCAGGAACAGGGTCTTCGAAGCGCTGGAGAACACCAAGATAGAGGACCACAGCTTGGTCAGCGAGGCCGAGATACAGATAGAGCTCCTTTCCTACCCGATAGCCAGAATGATCGTGTCCAGTGTTGGCGATCCTTTCCTTATCAAGAGATACGCCCTCTCGGAGGCGAAGACCGGGACCCTAAGGTGGATGGAGGAGGACACAGACTTCGTCAAAAGACTCGCAGAACAGCTGGAAGTGGAGCTGATCGTCGAGAACGGGACCATGAAGACACACTTCACCGATTTCCTGAAGAACACGGCCCAGTTGAGGAGCAAGGGATGGAAGCTTATCAACCAGAGGGTGGAGGACGGTTACGTCGTCCTGAACAAGCGGAAGTTCCTGAGGGTGCTCCAGGATGCCTTGAGGAGGAAGTTGGAGGACGAGCTGCCCCTGGAAGTGAACGAGATGATACTGGAGACCTTTCAGGAGACCACACTTGAGCTCATAGAGAAGATACAGGAGAGGAAGAGCAAGTACAAGGCGGAGGACATGGGCAAGATAAGGACCACTAGACTGCCTCCGTGCATGCACAGGCTTCTCGCGACCGTCCAGACAGGAGAGGGAATACCGCATACCGGAAGATTCGCCCTGGTGGCGTTCCTAAGACATCTGGGCCTCAGACCGGATGACATAATGAGGATGTTCTCGACCATATCGGATTTCGACGAGGGAAAGACCAGGTACCAGATAGAACACATCAGCGGGATAACCTCGGGAACGAAATACACTCCACCCGAATGCAGCACCATGAAATCATACGGCATCTGTTATGAGCCAGATGACCTCTGCAACAGGATAAAGCATCCTCTCTCGTACTATCGTATCAAAGGGAAAAGAAAGATTGGTTAGAGTTTTCGCCATGTTCTGATTGCGCGTTGGATAGCTGTAGCGTTGCCCCCAACTGCGAAGATTATCATTGCCATGTCTATGAAGTTCAGTGAGAGATCCCCTATGGAGATGTCCGCATAACCGATGCTGGAAGCGAACATCTGGATAAGACAGAACAACATCAGAATGACCAGCCTGTCCGCCCTTCCGAGTATGCCTCCGTAATCGCGTCCGGCGCCAACAGCCATGGATTGCGTCCCGAGATAGCTGGTCATTAGAACCCCGATTATCGCAAGGAAGGCCAGAACGCTGTTGTAGGTGGGTGAGAGCATGATACCGCCGACTATGAAGATATCAGCGTACCTGTCGAGAACGTGATCAAGGAAATCTCCTCGGATAGAGGCCTTTCCGGTCATCTTGGCCACCATGCCGTCAAGTGCGTCCAGGAGACCGTTGAGAAAAAGGAATATGAAGGCGAAGAGAAGCGTCCAAATCGTCCCCAGCCAGAAGTTGACACCGGCGAACACGGCGCAGAGGAACGCCATCCAGGACAGAGTATTTGGATTGATATGCTGAAGCCTCTTGGCCATGGGAAGAAGGATTCTGTCCGCCTTATCCCGCTGGGAATCTAGTACCAATCCAGGATCACCTCGCCCCAATCGATCTGTCCAACCCGGAACTCCTCACTCTCCCCTTTGACGATCTTGAGGACCGCTTCTTCGGTCTGCTCGGCCGACCTGTTGGTGGTGTCCACCTCCAATGTGTCCACACCGGATTCGGTTGATTCCACGGTTATGGCATCCACTGCCTCGGCTTCAACGTTCTCCCTGATCTTCTTCTCGTCCCATTCCTTGGCTTCCAGCCGCCTTTTCAGTTCGTCCGGATTGCACCTGAGCACGATGGATATGTCAACATCCATGAGATGAGAGAAATGTCCGTCCAAGAAGACAAGATCGTTCCTGAGTTCCCTGACCTTCTCCCTGAGCAGATCGGCGTCAACAATGTCCACATTCCTCTCCGAATCGACGCCCACTACAGAGTCGGTCTCGGAAGCCAGCTTGTTGAGGTCCACAACCTGATATCCATCGTCCCTCAACCTCTTACATACAGCCGTCTTGCCTGTGCCTGGTGTCCCAGATATGGCCACGAACATTGAAAATTGCATTGATTACCTTGATATATGGTTTGCGACGAGGGTACAAGGAGGACAGGTCTTCATCTCATCCCTTTTGACAAGGCAAGATGGTATCGTCCCGCTAAGTGTTAGCCGTATGGGAAGCGGAAGCATGACTGGGACATGAACCTTCTGTTTTGTCTAGACCCTGGAGAACAAGAATAGGAGGAGTTTTCAGTCGCCAGAGATTTTGATCCTGAAGAAAGGTTAACTATCCAGTGAGAGAAAGAAGCTGAACGGCCTCGTTGTGGAGGGATGCTTAGATAAGCGGACATTCCATAGGTATCAGACTAGATAAGGGTTTCTCAGGCCTAGGAACTGATAACGGTCCACAGACCGTCGGTCGACATTCTGATCCAATAGCCAAATCCAGTCTGCAAGACATCTCCATCCGTCAGTGTCCTGAGGAAGTAAGGTGGCGTCAAAGCTTCAAACCCCTCGATTCCTTTCACCCCCACAGTTGCCTTCAAGTCAGAGACTGCATAGGTGCCATTGAATGAGGGAAATCCCACAAGATTCCATCCTGCTTGAAGATATATGGATGTGCTGGATGGCACTATCCCCGCAACCGTGAGATTCGACTGTTCTGTGACGTTGACCCAGATGCCCATGCTCGAATTCACTTCCTCGAGTTCTCCCTTGTAGGGTTTGAACAACATATGCGATTTCCATTTCTGGGCCGATGAGTCATACGTCCAGGCCTTGTCCCACTTGACTGTTTGGAGGACTGTCTCGATGCTCTCATCAGACTGGACCAGCGGGATTGACACAAGGTTGGGCCCATTCAACAATGAACGCGTGAACTTTCCAGCCTGGTTCAAGGAGCAATTCGTGAGATTGTTGAGATCGACCGCGCATATCTGGTAGAAGTGGTTGCTCGGGTCGCCATCCCCGGCCATATCGTCATTGAATTCAATAGTTCCACTGGGAACAAAGGTAACTGGCTGATATCCCGCTGCATTGACGTCATAGGTTGTGCCCCTGATGATTGAATATCCAACAACTGAGTTCTGGCCATTTCCATCATCCGAAGAGAGACTCCATTTGACAGTGACGTTCTCCATGGCGTTCCCGCTCAAATCAGCTTGCAGGATCACAGGGGCTCCTGGTGTTGTCGTGGGGGTTGCACATGCTTCATTCGACAGAGGCCCTTCTCCCACTCCATTCACCGCAGAGACCTTATAGCAGTACAGCTGCCCGTTTGTCAAACCGGAATCCAGATAGTTCAGGAAATTGCCAATCTGGGCGTAGTATGTCTCACTGCCCGGGGCGATCCCACGGTAGATTCGATAGTTGGTGATCGGTAAACTGCCGTTGAAAGAGGGAGAATTCCATGTGAGAGCTATCTGTTTGTCTCTAGCGAAGGCTGATAGGTTCAAGGGCGATAATGGAGGACTAGGAACAAGAGCAACCAAAGGGTACTTGTCTTCGCTGTCCGCATCTATGACGTATGGAGTGTCTCCCATGCCATCGCCTCCGGGTATGTCCTGGTTTGGTCCGCTGAAGACGTCCACGCCAGCGTAGTCACTCCAGTAGTTCCCGCCGGAGGGATAGCCGTCGTCCCACTGGTTTGTGTCCAGATCATCGCTTGCTTGTAGCGAGTTATTGATGATGTTGTTGTGATGGATCGTGTTGTTCTTGGAGTCGGTAAGGCGAATGCCGTACTGACTGTTCAAGGTGACAACGTTGTCGGCGACGGTGTTGCCGTGGGAGAGCAAAAGGGCAATGCCGACATATTCATTGTCCCAGGCATAATTATTCGTTGCTGTGTTGTTGTCTGAGGTGCGGATGTGGATGCCATGATTGTTTGAGCCGAGGGTGTTGTTTATGACTTCATTGGAATTGGAGTAGCGAAGGTAGATGCCATCATTCCTATTGCTCATTGCCGTGTTGTTTACCAAGGTGTTGTCAGAGGAGAAATACAGAGCGATGCCGTTGTGGTTTCTTGAAACGCGGTTGTTGGCAACGGTGTTGTTGTCTGAGTCCAAAAGCGTGATTCCATCCCTGGTACCAGAGGAAACCATGTTACGAACGATGTCATTGAAGTGCGAATCTACGAGGTGAACGCCAAACATGTTCTCCCAAAGAACGTTGTTGGCAACGGTGTTGTTGTCAGATGAAACCAGATAAATGCTATACTCGTCATTAGAAGAGACATTGTTATTCGCTATGAAACAACCTTGGACACCTTGGAGGTGAATCCCCGCTTTGGATTGTTCGTCGTTATGTAACACCTTGAATCCCGTGATGTTCACCGAGTCAGCAGTTACATTGACCACATGCCCCAATCCCATTCCGTCAATTATAGTCTCATTCCTATCCTCTCCGACCAGGGAGAGGGTCTTGTTGACTTCTATGCGTTCCCTATATACTCCGTTGAACACATAGATCGTATCGCCTGGGACAGCGTTGTCGATTGCGCTCTGTATCGTCGTGTAGTTGCCGGGACCGGTTCCACCCACGAAAAGGGTGGATGCTTTCACATTCACCTGCAGGGTCATCGAAGCCAGATAGAAAGTGCTCATGAGAACGATTACCACAACGGTCAGGCTCTTGAACTTAACTTCCATTCCCGGACATCCCATATTCAAATCTTCCTCTGTGGCTAAATACTTTCGGTCTACATCTCCTATCGTGTCAAAAAAAAGAGAGAAAGGTTGATGGCTCATGACTTCGAGTCGGTTTCGATGTATCAGATGGTGAGCTGGAAGAAGGTATCGTCTAATCCTACGATCTCATCATCTGGTGGGGTCTGGCTGTAGTCCCACGACGTTACTGTGAGATAGACGTCGTAATACGCGACATCTTGCCCTGTGGAGTCCCACTGGTAATTCGCAAAGCCATCCGCGCCCCCACACCAGACAGGGGCTGCGCCGGTTGCCTGCCGTTCGGGAACGTCATAATGACCCTCGTATTGCCAAGTCTTGTAGGAGTTACGTTGTTCTATGTCTATAACGACATGGCATTCGTCGTGCAAAAAGTCATTTGGGTCCGTGACAATCCAGTTGGCTGAGATCTGGACGTCTTCACCCACCTGGTAGGACGACTTGTCTGTCCACACATCCGCGGTCATCGTCCCAGCAGATACAGTCGGAAGGACCATCATCGCTGCCACAGCAAGACAGGAAAATATAGCTATCTTCGATTTCATTCTTTTTCACCTCCTCCTTCCTTCGAAGGCTCCATTGGTATT
>JAZGCT010000120.1:0-8162 GCA_036477085.1 Thermoplasmata archaeon
CCACCTGGGTCGGACCGTCCAGTTCCTGTCGAGCCATAAGACTGAGCTGATCGAACTCATCGCTCTGATAGCCGGGGGAGTTGTCTCCTTGGGCTGCGTTCCTCGAGTAGAAGAGGGAATGCAGGTACTCGGGGGGCTCCCGGCTGATCCTCTGATTCAGAAGAGCCATCTGGAAGTCTCTGTTCTCTATCTTAGTTTCAAGTTCGGCCATTCCCATTGGTCTGGATCGGGTATTGATGCCGACATCGTTCATGGCCTGTGATAACATAGTGCCTGCTGCAGCCCTTATCGGGTCATAATCTGCATTGGGAGTAATGACCTCTATGGCCGAGTTCCCGATGACCGGGAACGTCCTGCATTTGCCCGGGTTCGCACCAGTGCACGGACCGTCCGTGGAGGAATCCCACGGATCATAAGTGTCAAGTAGAGCGTCGGCGGCCATCGGATCGTACTGGAATAGTGGCAATGAGCTGTTATACCACTTACTCAGAACAGGGCTAACTGGTCCGTCACCAACGATACCGTAGTTCTGCAGCAAGCTGGTGACGATGGTCTTCTTGTCGATTAAATGCGCAACAGCCTGTCGGAAGTTCTTGCCCACATCCGGGTTCCTAGGATCTCCGCCTTGGTATCCGAAAGGCTCTCCTCTCATATTGTATGTGAGATAGGTGAATCCTTCGGGCATTGTTGAAACGATGCCGATATGGGGGTCATCCATGAGCTCCGGCACGAAGGCAGGAGGAATAGACCATGCTATGTAATCAATGTCCCCGCTCCTAAGAGCGAAGACGGCTGTCTGGGTGGTATTGAACACCTTGAAGAGCATTCCTTCAATATACGGGAGGTGAAGGTAGGATTCCCCCACATAGTACTCGTCGTTTCTGCTTAGAGTCGAGAATTGTCCCGGCAGCCAAGAGTCAAATGTGAAAGGTCCGGTTCCGATTACGTTTTCATCAGGAAGGTCCCAGCTCTGGGCGAGGACGAAGTCGAACTTCCTGCCGTCGCTCTCCGGCACGCCGTTTCCGGTAACTGGATCGTAAGCAACGCCGAAAGAGTCCATGGCGGATCCGTCATTGTTCTTGTGAATGCCGCACTTGAAGGTTGAGGTGTCCTCTTCATAGATGCAACCGGTGCCCTCCCACAGATAGGACGGTAAGACTCTCCTGGACAATGTTGACCGGTAGAAATCCCAGTAGGGAGCCTGCTGATTGAAATGCACAGCGGCTCTCAGACTCGTGTTGTATCCGGGATCGGAGTAGTCTTTAGTCCTAATGTCCCAATCGCCCAAATCATTGACAAAGTCAAGTGGATCGAACCCTTTCAACTCATTGAGATGCAGCCATCTTATTATGCTGTAGTTCGATCCGGGCAGGTTGTTCCTGTCCTTCAGAACGTCAAGGTCGATGTTTTTCGGATTCTTTGCGTCCACGTGGTAAGAGAACAGAAGATCTTCCACCGTCGTCTGGTACCCATCATGGAACAGAACGCCGTTGAAATCGTAGAATGCGGTCACTTCCAAAGGTTTTCCTGGAATGCTTGTGAATTTTCCGTACTCAGTATCCTGGAAGACCCCGTCACCGTTGGCATCAGTTCCCAGTAATATGTAAGGTCTCACATCCTCCGTCTCAGAGTCGATCTTGGTCACTGAATCGTACACAGGATTGAGAACGTTATGGGTCCAGACGTCATTTGCAGCGAGTATGTTCCGGGTCAATGGCTCGCCCTGTGCCCCGATCCTCAGAATCGGATCACCTTGGGCCAAAACACTGTCAGGCATAACTACCGTGAATCCACCAAGAACGATGGCAAGAACGATGAGATAGCTCATGAAAGATCCGAACGCCCTCCGATGATTCTCATGACCCATTCTGATTCCCTCCGTGACAACCTCCTTAAGCCACAGCAAACCTCACATCACAGTTGAGAATATATAGCCTTTCCTATAACGCACCAGGAATCCGCTGGCCCATGCCTTTGCGTGAGAATCGTTGAAACAAATCTCAGCCAAATCTATTAGTACCCAGTGCACGATTTGAAAGCGGTGTAGATTCTAGATGGACATTGAACGGCAAAACACCTGCAGGCATTGCGGCGTGGAGCTTGATGAGACCTCGACGTGTCCACTGTGCGGCGAGTTTTACGGTGTGTCCAAGACCGGAACCACTCCGATCCCCGTTAGATCGCAACTGCCGACTACGATGATCACAGATGAGAGCAGCTGCAAGGTGTGCGGCCACATAATGGATGATGGTTCTGCCACCTGCTCCATGTGCAACAGCCCCATTCTGTCTGAAAAGGAGAACGAACCTGAGTTCCGATGTCCGATATGCGAGAATCCCATCGAGCAGGACGCCTCGGTCTGCCCCTTCTGCGAGGTCGACCTTCAAGGAAAGGAGGAAGAGAAGAAGGAGATGAGCTATAGGTGTCCAGCGTGTCAGGAGACAATGCAGATCGACGATCATCAATGTAAGAAATGCAGGGCAAAGATATGGCTGGACCTGGAGGAAGAGGTCCGCAGGATCGAGGAATACCGGTGTCCGATGTGCGATGAGGTTGCGCAAGAGGATTCCGAGAAATGTGCCAAGTGCGGCGCGGACATATGGATGCGAGATGAGGACGCCCTCAAAGAGGAAGCCACTTCCAAGTTGGAGGAGGCGGTAACCCAGATCAAGATCGAGAAGGAGGAGACTGGTTCGGACCTCTCGAACGCCATAAAGTTCCTGACCGTCGCAAGGGAGGCAATGGACTTGAATGACTACGGAAGAGCATCGAAATGCGCCTCTCTCAGCCTGGACCTTGCCAGATCTACGGGGTTCCAAAAGAGATTGCTGGTTGATGCGCTGCAGAGAGCGGAGAATACGGTGATCCTGGTCAACAAAAAGGGCGGGGACGTGGTCAAGGCGATGGAACTCCTAGAGAGCTCCAAGGACGAGGTCCAGAAAGGCAACTACAGAAAGGCGCTGAAGATGGCCATAAGGGGAAAGGTGCTCGCCGAGTCCACGATCGGTCAAGAAGCTGTTCTGATGATAGATGCTGATAGTCTTGAATGAAGAATCCCTTCACATTAGATATTTGTTAATAGAGTTGTGAGATTGTCCTCAATCGGACATAATCATATTGAATCGTTCCAAAAACTACTTATCGACTGAATGACAAATGTAATGTAAGCTGAGGGCCTCAATGGAGGTAGGTGGGCAGATTTGGAACAGCACTACCTTACGGTTATTAATTGTCCGGGTTGCAACGAACAGCTCGAAGAGCTCGATGTGGTGTGCCCATGGTGCGGCACGAAGGTCAGAGAGGCTGCCAGATTTTCCAAGGAGAAGGATCCCAGTACGCGTGAGTACAGGCTGATAGTGGAGGGTGCGATGGCATATGCCATGACCATTATTGCCAACAGTAAGAGGAACGGTGCCGTGTTCCCCGCCGCGGAGGCCCTACTGGCGAGGGCAAAGGTCGCGCTTTCGGAGAAGGAGTATCCGGTGGCGCTGGAGATGGCCTCACGTTGCGGTCAAGAAGCCGAGGTCATTGCGAGGCAGTTCGATGCTTTGCTCCTTCGACTGGGGAGAGCCGAGAGGAAGATCAGCCTTGCGAGCGAACACGGGGGAAACGTGGAAGAGGCACTGGAACTCTTAGAGAAGGCCAAGGCCGAGATGGAGAAGGGTGAATACAGAAATGCGATCAAGTTCTCCATGCGCAGTTCGGCCAATGCGGACAAGTCCCGGGTGATGCATGACGCCTGGAAGGTGGAGGTCGGGGACTACCTCTGAAGCCGGTTGAGCAAATCTTTTCTATTCCATTCCGTTTCACTAACCGGGTTTCTGATGGCGCATGCGATTGTTCCCTTTCCAGAGGTCTGCACGGGTTGTAGATTGTGCGAGATGGTCTGTTCTCTGTGGCATGAGGATGTTTTCAATACGGAGAAATCCAGGATAAGAATCACAAAGAAGGGCGTCAGGTTGGACGTGCCCATCGTCTGCACCCAAGGGAATGCGTGCAAGCAGGAATGCGCCGCGGTCTGTCCGGTCGAGTGCATCAGGGTGGTCGAGGGAACGGCCATCGAGGTGGTGGAGGATGAGTGCACCGGTTGCGAGGCATGCATCGAAGCATGTCCTTTCGACTGCATCTGGATGAAGGAGGATTTGGCGACCAAGTGCGACCTGTGCCACGGCGACCCGATGTGCATCAAGTTCTGCCCGATACAAGCTGTGCAATACCTGGACGGTTCTGAAGGCGGAGTGAGCGAGAAATGGACAGAGGCCAGAACGCTCTCGGGAGGTGATTGAAGTGAAGGGGTACGGAGGAAGCATCCTGCATGTGGACCTCGGCACGGGCAAGATTTCCAAGGAAGCCCTGCCCGATGAAATGGTCCAGAAGTACCTAGGCGGGGCCGGATTCGCTGTCAGGCTTCTTTACGACAGGTCACGGCCTAAGCATGACGCCTTCGACCCATCAAACCCGCTCATAGTGACACCCGGGCTCTTCGATGGGTTCGGGGTGCCAACGGGCGGAAAGGTCGTCTTCTGCACAAAATCACCGCTCACAGGTCTGATAGGAGATTCGGTCATGGGGGGGAGCATAGGGTCGGAGCTTAAGCATGCTGGATATGACGCGGTGGTCATCACTGGCAGAGCCAAGGAGCCCTCATATCTGCTCATAGACAACGACGATGTGGAGATCGAGGATGCATCGGATCTGTGGGGGTCGATAGTACCAGTTACGGCCGAGAAGGTCAAGGAGAGGGAGGGCGACGTCAAGGTCGCGTCCATTGGACCCGCTGGAGAGAATCGGGTGAGATATGCAAGCGTTGACTGTGATGACAGGCAGGCGGGAAGGACCGGTGTGGGCGCAGTGATGGGATCCAAGAATCTCAAGGCGATAGCCGTTCGGGGCACAAAGGACCTCGTTCCGCATGACCCGAAGGCCTTGCTGGACCTCAACCTGGAATACCTCAACAAGATGACCGAGAGCTCTGCATACGAGTCGGACACCAAGTACGGGACAGGTGAGTTCTTGGAGTGGATCAACGCCGACCGAGGCGTCTTCCCAACGCGGAACTGGAAAGAGGGGATGTTCGACCAAAGAAAGGAGATCGACCCTTACCACTGGGCGCCGATATACATGAAGAAGAACAAGGCTTGCTTCTCGTGTTCCAAGCCCTGCGGCAGATTGTTCACCATCGACGAAGGGGAATTCGCGGGACTGGCAATCGATGGAATCGAATATGAGACCTTGTACTCCCTGGGGGGAGTGTGCGGGACGGGTGACATAGAGAAGGTCGCTAAGGGAAACGAGATCTGCGACCACGAAGGCATGGACACGATATCAGCCGGAGATGCGATCGGGTTCGCCATGGACCTGTATGAGAACGGGATACTGACAAGAGAAGAAACAAGCGGTATGGACCTGAACTTTGGGAACTCGGATGCCGAGCTTAGGCTGTTGGAGATGATCGCCAAGAGAGAAGGTCTGGGTGACATTCTGGCCGACGGAGTCAAGATGGCTGCCGAGAGGATCGGAAAGGGCGCCGACAAGTATGCGGTCCACGTGAAGGGAATGGAGCCACCCGCCTACGATGTAAGGGGGATCAAGGGAATGGCCCTGGCCTTCATGACCTCGACACGGGGTGCATGCCATCTGAGGACGTGCGCATATGCGCTCGAGCTCACCGGGAAGTTCTGGAAGTTCAAGGATGTGGACAGGTTCTCATCCGAGGGAAAGGGCGAAGAGATAATGGACATGGAGGACCTGGTGGTTCTGTACGACGCTTTGGGCATGTGCAAGTTCTCCAGGGGATACTTCCTTGCAGAGGGGTTCACGGATGTTATTGAAGCAGTAACGGGAGCGGAGATTAGCGAAGAAGAGCTGCTCAGGACGGGTGAGAGAATAAACAACCTGAAGCAGCTGTACAACCTGCGAGAGGGTATGACCAGGCAGGATTACGTTCTACCAAAGAAGATAACGAGCATTCCCATACCTGAAGGAGAATCGAAGGGGCACTTGGTGACTGTAGAAGAGATGAATAGAATGTTGGATGACTATTTCATGGCCAGAAGATGGGGTACGAACTCTGTTCCCACGAGAGAGAAGCTGAATGAGCTTGGCATAGATTTCTGATCAGGATTCCTTCAAAGACTCCAGCAAGATTCTGGAAGATTCCACGACCAAAGAGGGATCGATCTCCGGAGGTACAACGACAACAAGTATCCTCTTCCTTCCCGCGTTCATAATGACCGTCCGTACATCTGATGAGTCCAATACTATCCTCTGCGGAGCGCTCTTCTTGAGTTCTATGGCAGCAGTTACCCCAGCGCCCATGATTGTTGCGCTCATTATTGCAAAAGTCTCTCTGGAGACGTCCTCTGGTATATCACTGTCCACTACAGCTCCATCTTTGCTGACGATCGCTGATGCCATCGCATTGCAGTCGTTCCTCAAAGTCGCTAGTAAGCCCTTGTATGACATTGTTATCCCTCTTTCTCGATCTTGAACACGCAATTCTCAGCGCCGAGAGTCTCGCACTCCGTCTCGACGATCTTGACCTGTTGCTGCATGAATATCTCCAGCACCTTGCTGAGAATTCCCCTCAGCCTGTGGCATGTTTCCAGTCCGGTGCCATCATCCCGGGAGACCTCGATGCAGCCCTTAACGATGATTCTGTCGTTCTCGAATGAAATGCTGTCCACCCAGCCCCTGCCCACAAGCACGTTCGAAATGACGTGGATGAACTCGTCGGGAGTCTTCTCCGCTATCTTGGCCATCTCCTCCCCCAGAAAAAGACCCTCGCGGTAGAAAAGCCCGTGCGAAGCATAGGACATGACACCTTCGTACAGGTTCCTGATCTTAGCTATTTCATCCTGAGATACCTTTACGAATCTCATTCCTTCGTTCCAGTTGGGTCAGTGTTTATAATTGTTTTGCGCCGATTATCTCTCACGACACTCAGGGCACAGAAGCTGGCCGTCCAGCTCCACCAATGATGTGGAAAAAACACGGCAGCTCTCGCAGTAGCCGCTTTCTATCTCCATCCCTGCGTCGGTCATCCCGATCCTCTGGTACTCCCTGGTAACCTCAATGAGACCCGGCCAGAGCTTGAGGATGTCATTCTCGGTAACTAGTCCGTGCAGTTCCGAGTTCTCGGTCACGACGAGCCTCCGGACGCCTTCCTCGGACATCTTCCGAGCGGCCTCCTCCACCTTCACGTGCGGATGTACGGATATGACCGGGGCGGTCATTATGTCTGAGACCTTCAGCTTGGAAGGTAGCATATCCTGGGCGACCACCTTCTGCACAACGTCGTAGTCGGTCATTATCCCGATGGCTTTGTTCCCCTCAACAACGACCAAAGCGCTGACGTCCTCTTTTTTCATCAAAATTGCGGCTTCCGACACGGTCTCGCCTGACGTAATGGTCGCCGGATTCTGGGTCATGACCTCCATGACTGGTACCTTTCTGTACACTGAGTTCACCGTTCGAGTAGTAAACAGGTTTTGAAGATAAAATTTTTCCCCCTGACAGATCGGTGGTTGACTCGACATGAGAATCATATTTGATAATCCCAAGGGAACGGATTTTACTGCGTACAGGAATTGATGTAGTAAGTAGTCCATATGAACGACTTGGCCACATTCATAGTCATCAACATGGATCAGAACGCGAAGATTCCAGTAGACCTAATGAAAGTCCTAAAGAAGCACGGATGGATGATGGTCAGAAAGAACTCGATATTCGTACTTCCCTGGCAGAGGATTCTGGAGGCGAACGGGAAGGACGTCAGCGAGCTCATGGCGCGCGTAGAGAATGTGCGCTTGACGCTCAGGAAACTGAGAATGGATTACGACATAAGGACGATGGGATCGGACCAGATACCAACATGATATTCTTCTTCGGAACCGACAAGTGGAATCGTAGGGTTTAAGATAGCGGACACATTTATTGGGTCGATGTACTCCCTTGAGGAGGGAACCCTGGCAGTAAGGACAGCCCGAAAGGTCATTGAGTGTTTTGTGGAGGGGAAGCCGTATCCAGACTTCAACTTTCCAGAGAGTTTCGAGGCCGAGTCTGGAGTCTTCGTCACCATCAACACACATCCAGAGGATCAGCTGCGGGGCTGCATCGGCTACCCATCACCCATATTTTCGCTCAAGAGGGCACATGTCAAA
>JAZGCT010000121.1:0-2030 GCA_036477085.1 Thermoplasmata archaeon
GCAGGCAATCGATCCTCTTTGCTTCATTCCCTATTGGGAATGGACTACGATTAGGCCAATCTTATTGGAGAGATAGCGGAGGCACAATGGCAAAACTGGACAAAGGAGGCACTGTGACCCTACAGGAGCTAATGATCTCCAGCCTGGCAACAGCAGACGCACTGGCAAAACTCCTGATCAAGAAAGGGCTTAATCACCGAGGCTGAGTTTATGCAGAAACTATCGGCAGAGAGGGCGGGGTATCAGGCGATGTTGCAGAAGGTGAGGTAGGTCACAAGAGTTGAAAAGCATCCCATCGCCTATTAGGGTTTAGCCTGACAGTAAGGTATTTCACATCGACACCGGCCATCTCGGCCAGCCTCTCCTGGGTCAGCCCTCTTTTCTTTCTCAAGTCCCTAACTCGCCTCCCCAGAAACTCCTTAGTGTCCATATACCCTCCGCTATAGCCGGAAGGGTAAGCAAGCAGGGGCTATTTAGAAACCGTATATAGACCTTGATGGATTTCATCGAATCAAGAGATTCGCACAACCAATGCATAGGACTGCAGGTGCAAGCTGATGTCATGAGCCCGTACCAGAATCTCAATATCTCCGACAGGCACATCCGTCCAGACAACCTGTTCGACATTGTTCTTACGATCAAACCCCGTCGATAAAGACGGCATGTTACCGTGCCGTTCCTGCCCACCTGGGGCGCGAACAATCAAGTCTAGGTCGTTCTGAAGTTCTTCTCCCGGAGGATCGGTCCACACCAGCGTGACCTTCAGAAGAGCGCCTGACGCATTGACTCTGACCACTGTCCGCTCCTCTTCACCCGTGTCCAGCGCGGTATTTTCCTCCTTGAAGTCGACCCGCTCATTCTGACCAAACGGTCCGACCGTCGCAGCCAAGTCCACACGACCAAACCCTTCCGAAAGGTTCGGAATCGCCTCTGCCTCGGATGGAACATATTGCCCCGAGATGTCTCTGGCTCCATTGATTAACAATGCCTTGACCAGAGCGGCACTCGGCTGGTGGGAACGTCTGCTTTGGAAATACTCTCTCACCACCGCCGCGCAGCCGGCGACTAAAGGTGTTGCCATACTCGTTCCCCCCATAAAACAATACAGTGGATCCGAGGAGGTTCCCCAGAACGAACCCACATGAGCCTTGCGCGAGTGAGCCGAGAGAATCGCGGTCCCAGGTGCAACGACATCCGGCTTGATTCGGCCATTACGAGTCGGCCCCCGGCTACTGAATGCTGCCATTCCGTCCGGGTTATCAGCCCACCGATCAGAAGACAGCGGATCCACCGGAAAGTCCATCGGCCACGCCTGCCCGTACTGTTTTGAAATGAAAGGCCGATTACTCTCTGAAGCGCCAACAGTGATGCAGTTCTTTGCTGTCCCAGGTGAACCAACAGATCTCACATCGACGACGCCGTTGGCGTCCACGTCGGCACCTTCGTTGCCCGCACTGAAGCAGATTACATAGTCGCGATGGTTCCAGACAAATTCGTCCACTTCAAAGGACGATTGCGTGTAACGTCCAAATACAGGACTTCCCCACGAGTTCGTGTGCACACGCGCTCCATTATCTCGATAGGGTATCAGGAACAAGTCATTCAGGTCATCGGGAAGTCCTCCCAGTCCACCCTGAGCATCAAGAACAGACTGAAGAACAAGACTGCCTCTGGGAGCCGCTCCTCGAATCTGTCCTCCCATGGTGTTTGAGTGGCCATCTCCTAGAACGGAACCGGCAACGTGTGTGCCGTGACCATGAGGATCGCTCGCAGTTTTACGACCCAACGCATAAAGCTTGAGCACGCGATTGCCGAAAGCGGGATGCACGCTAGTTGTTGAACCTTCATCGAAGCCGGTGTCGCATACTGCCACCACCTGCCCTGCACCTTCAAGTTGAGCCGAAGTATGCGTAACATCAGCTCTCATGATATTGAGAGCAATACTGTTATGAATCATCGGAGCCACATATTCTTCTATGTGCCGCACTTCGTCATTCGCAGCGAGATCAGCCAGAAGCTGCTGTTGAACA
>JAZGCT010000122.1:0-8325 GCA_036477085.1 Thermoplasmata archaeon
ATTTCAGTTTTTGTCTGAAGACGTTCTTTGATATCACAAGGAACCTGCGGTTATGCTCGGTCCTTTTACCCTCCCAGGGCCTGTATTCTATAGGGGTTAGGCCCATGCTATCCACCTTCCTTGAATGCCTCGATAAAGATATCCTCAAGGGTTCGGGTGGCAGGACCGTAGTCCCTGATCTGTATTCCTTTCTCGGACGCCAGGGCAAAGATATTGCTTCCGTCCCCGGTGGCTTTGAAAACCATGGTCCGCTGACCCTCCTCATCCTTAGTGCTAATCACCTGGAATACTTCTCCTAGTGCCTTTCCGAATCCTGCAATGCCTTCCCGCGAACCCCTGATCTTTATCCTGAAAATGTTCTCTTCACCTATCAACAAGGTCTTTATGGGTCCTTCTTTTATCAGTGCGCCATCGTTGATAATGATAACATGCTCGCTCACCTTCTCAACTTCTTCGAGGATGTGAGAGGATACAAGAATGGTTTTACCTGAGGCTCCGATCTTTGTAATCAGTTCGAGCATCTCTTCCCTTCCCTGGGGGTCCATGCTAGCGGTAGGTTCGTCGAGAAACAGTATCTTTTGGTCATGGACAATAGCCTGGGCTAGTTTGACCTTCTGCTTCATACCCGTGGAATAAGATGAGATAATCCTATACCGTTCCTCTCCCACACCCACGAAGTCTAGCACTTCGTGCGTTCTCTGTTTCGCCTCGTTTGAAGACATCCCGGAAATCTGCGCCATATATGAAACGAGCTCCACTGCGTTCAGGGAGTTGATGAGGCAGTCATGCTCGGGCAGGTACCCCACCATGTCCCGAACTGCAGTGGTATCCTTCCTCGAATCAAGACCATCAATACTTATGGTGCCCTCAGAAGCCTTCACAAGACCCAAGACGGCCTTTATGAACGTGCTTTTTCCGGCACCGTTTGGGCCGAGCAGCCCGACAATACCCTCAGGGACGCCAACGGAAAATGAGTTAAGGGCCACGATAGGCCCAAATCTGACTACCAATCCATGGACATCTATCCGAATCCGACTTTTAGCAAGTTTTTCTTCACCATCTAGTGACTTAGGTTTTGACTCCATATCAAGACACCATAAAGCTACTTTCCCTTCTTAACTCTTTTTCGTATCGATCTTTTCCATGGATGAGCTGAGTCAACAGAACAACACAGTATGCAGGCCCGCAAGCCGACCGCCAAACTCTCTTCCGTTTTCATAATATGATTCCACCCTGACCAAAGGTTTATTATCGAGCCCAGTATTCGTAAAATCGGAAGAAAATACATGGCCATTTCGGGGGTTTGGACACCGTCTGAAGTAGACGTTGCCGGTCGCGAGGAGGTTCTCGATTTCAAGGAGGTCGGGAAGCTACAAGAATGCATGCAATGCGGCACATGTTCCGCCTCCTGCCCGGTCGCACCGTTCGCTGATTATACGCCAAGGCAGATTGTGAACTTGGTGAACCTCGGTCTTTTGGACGTTGCCGTTAAGAGCAAGATGGTCTTCCTATGCATCACCTGCTATTCGTGCACTGCAAGGTGCCCCAGGAACATCCCTGTGACCGATGTAATGATCGGACTGAGGAACATGGCATTCAGGCGCAATGTCATGCCATCCAAGAACCTGGCCTATTACAAGGACTTCTCCGACATGATACTCAAGCGTGGGAGGTTGTGGGAACCGGAGCTGGTTCTGAAGTTCGCGATGAAGACGAACATAATGTTCCTCCTGGCCCAGAAGAACGCAATCATCAATCTATTCTTCAGGGGCAAGATCCCCATCCTTCCGCCCAAGAGCGGGAGCGATCTCAAAGACATCAGAAAGCAGGTCAAGAAAGGGTGAAGGTGTTGGGTGAGGCTTTAAGCTACGTGTATTACCCGGGTTGCTCTTTGCACGCAACCGCCAAGGAGTACGACATCTCCTCTCAGAGCGCATGCCGTGCCCTGGGCATCAAGCTGGAAGAGATCAAGCGCTGGAACTGCTGTGGCGCGACCGCGCTGCCTTCACTGGATTACGACACGTTCACAGAGCTCAACACCAAGAACCTGCAGCTGGCTGCCAAGCAAGGAACTTCTGTCGTCACTCCCTGCAACGAGTGCTTCAAGAACCTCAAGGATACCAAGAAGATGCTGGATTCCAAGGGAAAGGCTCCCAATGTTGAAGTCCGGCACCTGTTCCAGGCGATCTATGAGGATGTCGGGATGGAGAACCTCGCAAAGGCGGTCAAGAAACCGCTGAAGGACTTGAAGGTCATTTCATATTACGGCTGCCTTCTGACAAGGACAGATCCAGAGTTCGATGATATTGAGAGACCGGTCAAGCTGGACGAAATGGCAGAAGTGCTAGGGGCGACCGTGATCAAGTTCCCGGGAAAGATGTGGTGCTGCGGTGGACCGGTGTACCTTCCTGAGAAGGAAATAGCCCTGAACATGACCAAGAGGATCCTGGACACGGCCAAGTCGCTCGGCGCGGACGTGATACAGGTGATATGTCCATTGTGCAGCATGATGCTGGACGTTTATCAGGATCAAGTTGAAGGCGACCCGGTCGACATCCCGATAATGTACTTCACCCAACTCATCGGTCTTGCATTGGGGTTGAAAGCCGATGACCTCGGGCTGGACCTGAACATCGTTTCTACGAAGCCGGTGCTCAAGAAGCTGGAGGGGACCGCCTGATACGTTCCGCTTTGGTTATCGGCGGAGGCATAGCCGGCATGCAGGCGGCACTCAACCTCGCTGACCAAGGCGTCAAGGTAACCATGGTGGAGAGGGAATCCAGCATCGGCGGGACCATGCCCAAACTGGACAAGACATTCCCAACCTTAGATTGCTCAATGTGCATCCTCTCACCCTTCATGGTGGATTGCTCCAGGAACTCCAACATCGAGATAATGACCCTCTCCGAGGTCGATTCGGTCTCCAAGGAGAACGGCAGGTTCAAGGTGAACATACACACCAAACCTCGTTACGTCCTGCTCGACAAGTGCACCGGATGCGGTACGTGCGAGGAGAAATGCCCCAAGATGTTCCCCAGCGAGTTCGACGAGGGCCAGGGCGAAAGAAAGGCGATTCATTTCCTGTTCCCGCAGTCCATTCCCCAGGCACCCGCGATCGAATACGAGAACTGCACCTACTTCAGGACGGGTAAATGCAAGCTCTGCGAGAAGTTCTGCGAGCCGGGCGCCATCGATTTCGAGGATGAGGGATCGAACGTTGAGAAGGAGTTCGATTCGATAATCATCGCAACCGGTGGACAGATCTACGAACCCGACGGAAGGAAGGAGTACGGCTACGGGGAATACGACAACGTCATCACTTCACTTCAACTGGAAAGACTGCTTTCGGCTTCCGGACCAACGATGGGAGAGGTCATTACAAGGGACGGGAAACATCCCAAGAAGGTCGCGTTCATCAACTGCGTCGGTTCACGGGATGAGAAGGTCGGCCACGATTACTGTTCCAGGATATGCTGCATGTACGGACTCAAAGAGGCTTTGCTGCTGAAAGAACACGAGCCAGACGCTGAAATAACAATCTTCTACATGGACATCCGTTCGGCCGGGAAGGGCTACGACGAGTTCTACAATAAGATCCGGTACGAGGACAAGATAGCCGAGTTCATACGTGCAAGACCGGCGGAGATACTCGAGAATCCTGACAAGACGCTCTCGCTATTGTACGAGGACACCCAGACCGCCGGGATCAGAGACCTTACTGTGGACATGGTAATCCTCAACGCTGCCATCGTACCGTCAGACGGAACAAAGGAGCTTGCGGACAAACTGGGGGTGGGTCTCAACAAATACGGGTTCTTCGACAAGGCCAACTTCAGCGTCGGTCCCCTGGATTCAACTTCTCCTGGCATTCACATCTGCGGGATGGCGTCCAGGCCGCTTGATATCACGGATTCAACAAACCAAGGCATCGGTGCGGCCTCCAGAGCCACCACTGACCTGTCAAGCGAAAGGACGTTCCCACCTTCTGCAGGATATCCGGAGCTCGAAACAGATGAAAAGAGGATCGGAGTCTTCGTATGCCACTGCGGCAAGAACATCGCTTCTATCGTCGATGTCAAGGCGTTGACCGAGTATGCGAAGATGCTGCCAAACGTGGTCTATTCCGAGGATAACATCTTCTCATGTTCAGAAGAAGGGCAGAGAAAGATCACTGAGGCCGTCAAACGTGAGGGCCTCACAAGAGTTGTCGTTTCCGCATGCACCCCACGAACACACGAACCCACCTTCCAGGCCGCAATACGGTCCGCAGGTCTCAATCCATTCCTCCTGGACATGGCCAACATACGGAACCACTGCTCCTGGGTCCACAAGGACAAGGCCGAGGCGCTGGAGAAGGCAGAGATACTGACAAGGATGGCAGTGGCCAGGGTGGCAAATCTGGATCCTCTCAGCAAGACCTCCGTGGGTGTGACTCAGGTGGCATGCGTTGTAGGCGGGGGAGTCGCTGGTTTGACCGCGGCTAGGGACCTAACAAGGAACGGATACAAGGTACATCTGGTGGAGAAGAAACCTTACCTGGGTGGAAGGCTTCCGAAGCTTGCAAGTGTTTATCCCGAGGAGACCTCGGGTTCCGAGTTGATTATGAATCTCATAGAATCGGCAGACGAGACTGGCAACCTCACCATCTATCCCGCTTCGGAGATCGCGGAAGTGGAGGGTTTCGTCGGCAACTTCGAGGTAACGATCGAATCCAAGGAATATGTTGACTACAGCTGTGATAGTTGCGGCAAATGTGTTGATGTCTGTCCGGTCGAGGTGGACGACGATTTCAATGAAGGTCTGTCAAAGAGAAAGGCCATCTTCAAGCAGAACACCTTCCCCAACAAGTACTACATCGACCCTGATTCATGCACTTTGTGCGGTGAATGTGTCAAGGCGTGTCCGGAGAGGGCTATCGACCTGACCACACGAATTTCGAACGTGAGTTGCGGAACACTGGTCGTTGCCACTGGATTTGACGCTGGGGATCCTGAAGAACTTCTTAAGCACGGTTTTGGTTCTCACAAAGGGATAGTCACAACATCACAGGTTGAAAGGCTTCTTCATAAAGAAGGACCAACTGGAGGAGACATCCAGAAGCACGTCGGAAAAGTGGAGAACGTCGCAGTGCTCCTGTGCGCGGATATGAGATGGGGCAAGAACGACTACTGTTCCAGATACTGCTGTTTGACCGGCACCAAGACCGCAAAAGAGCTCAAGGAACGCTTCCCGGACGCGAACGTCTTCGTTCTCTATGAGAACCTAAGGACCATTGGGATACATGAGGACTTGTACAAAGCGGCACAAAGTCTAGGAGTCCGGTTCGTCAAGTACTCTTTCGACGAGATGCCCAAGGTGTCGTACACCAACGGGCTCAAACTGAACGTCAAGGACCAATTGCTGAACATGGAGTTCGATCTGCCCCTCGATCTGCTGGTGCTGGCTGAGGGCGGAATTCCGGTGGAAGGGTCTCACGAACTGTCCCAGAAGTTGAGGGTTCCCTGTTCCGCAGGAGGGTTCTTCCAGGAGGCCCACGTCAAGCTGGCACCTGTTGACACTTCAAACGAAGGTATCTACATCGCAGGGGGTGTCCAATACCCTAAGGACGTTGCCGATGCTGTTGCTCAAGGGTCGGCTGCCGCTGCCAGGGCTTTGACCATCATAACAAAGGAGGCTCTGGAAGTAGGTGGCATCGTTTCATACATAAATCCGGAGCTGTGCGCCGCTTGCCTTACTTGTATAAGGTTGTGCCCATACGGAGCCATCGCCATAAACGACGACGGTGTGGCCGAGACCAACATCGCCAAATGCAGGGGATGCGGCATATGCACCACCGAGTGTCCCGCCAAGGCAATTGTGCTCAGGCACTTCGAGGACGACCAGATCATCCCGATGGTGGAACAATACCTGGGGGAGGTGACCAATGGAGGCTGATGAGGCAACCACCACTCAGGAAGTCACTGAGGAGTTCCGTCCCAGGATCGTGGCTTACTGCTGCAACTACTGCGCTTACGCTGCGGCGGACCTGGCTGGCAGCATGAGACTTTCATATCCTCCCGATGTCAAGATCATCAGATTACCTTGTTCTGGAAAAGTCGAGATTCCCTACCTGCTCAAAGCACTGGAAGAAGGAGCCGACGGCGTCATGGTAGCCGGTTGCATGGAAGGCGACTGCCATTTCATGGAAGGCAATTTCCGCGCCAAGAGAAAGGTGCGGCATGCGAAACGTTTGCTGGAAGAGATCGGATTCGAAAGCGAGAGGCTGGAGATGTTCAACCTTTCCTCTGCAATGGCAGGACGCTTTGCAGAGATCATAGAAGAGATGACCGAAAGGATCAAGAAACTTGGACCCACTCCGTTGAGGAAGGGGGTGAAGGATTGATTGTTGCTGACAGAAAACCAATGGACGAGATACTTGGAATGCTTGAACCGTACGAGAACATCCTGGTCCTGGGCTGTGGGACCTGCGTGACCGTGTGTCTCTCTGGCGGAGAAAGAGAGGCAGCGATACTCGCGGGACAGCTGAGGATATGGGGGAAGAAGGAAGGCAAGAACCTCAACATCATGGAGCATACCATCCAGAGGCAGTGCGAGAAGGAGTGGGTGGATGAGATGAGGGGGCATGTCGAGAAGGCGGATGTGGTTCTATCCCTGGCCTGCGGCGTGGGCGTCCAGCTTGTCGCTGAGATGTACGAGGAGAAGGCGATTTATCCGGGATTGAACACCACCTTCATGGGCTATCCTGTGGTGCATGGAACCTGGCTGGAGAACTGCAGGGGATGCGGGAACTGCGTGCTGGCTCATACCGGAGGCGTCTGTCCCATAACGAGGTGTGCGAAGTCACTGCTCAACGGACCGTGCGGCGGTTCGCAGGACGGAAAATGCGAGATATCCAAGGACATAGAATGCGCATGGCAGGTCATATACGAGCGTCTCAAGAAGAAGGACCAGTTGGAATGGATGAACAGCTATCAGCCCCCGAGGGACTGGTCGACGGCCGGTGACGGCGGTCCGCGCAAGAGCGTCAAGATAGAAGAGGTGATCGATTGAAGGCCGGGAGCAACCTTGAGAAGATTCTCGAAGCAGGGAAGTTCGCGGTTACATCAGAGATTGGACCTCCGAAGTCCGCCGACGCCAATGTGATCCGGAAGAAATGCGGGATGCTGAAGGGGTTTGTTGACGCGGCGAATATCACGGATAATCAAACAGCGATAGTGAGGCTATCGAGTCTTGCGGCGGCTTCCATATTGCTTCAAGAAGGTATCGAGCCAGTTGGACAGATGACCGTTAGGGATAGGAACAGGATTGCGATCCAGAGCGACATCCTCGGTGCTGCGGCGTTGGGCGTGAAGAACGTCCTCTGCCTTTCTGGAGACCATCAGGTCTTCGGCAATCATCCGCAGTCAAAGAACGTGTTCGATATTGATTCGATGCAGCTGATTCGGATGCTCAAGGACATGAGGGACGAGAAGAAGTTCCAGTGCGGGGATGAGATGGATGTGGAGCCAAGGTTATTCCTAGGTGCGGCTGCAAATCCATTTGCGGACCCTTTCGAGTTCAGGGTGGACAGACTGGCGAAGAAGATCGATGCTGGTGTGGACTTCATCCAGACCCAGGGGATATACGATGTTCCCCGTTTCGAGAAATGGCTGAACGAAGCCAATGATCGTGGACTAACCGAGAAGGTGTATATACTGGGTGGCGTGATTCCCTTGAAATCCGCGGGTGCTGCCAAGTACATCAAGAACAAGGTAGCAGGAATGATGGTCCCGGATGAGGTTATTGAAAGGATGAAGAACGCAAGCGACCCGAAGCAAGAGGGAGTCAAGATAGCGATTGAGACCATCGAACAGCTGAAGAACATGAAGGGTGTGCACGGAGTCCACGTTATGGCAATCAAGTGGGAGGAGAAGGTCCCCGAGATAGTCAAGGAGTCCGGTTTATTGCCCAGGCCGACCGCTTAAGCTCTGAGGAAGTCGTCCGCGTAGAGTTTCTTGTTGAGCAGAACTTCTGATGCCTTTACTGCAGCCATGAGGTCGGGATCAGATGGATCGGTTATCGCCGCGTCCAGACCATTGGCCATCAGCATAACCAGATAGGTGCGATTCAGAAGCGGCCTCT
Organism: Thermoplasmata archaeon; assembly: GCA_036477085.1. Taxonomy (GTDB): domain Archaea; phylum Thermoplasmatota; class Thermoplasmata; order RBG-16-68-12; family SOIM01; genus JAGLME01. The sequence continues at coordinate 8,122 of JAZGCT010000122.1, forward strand.
GCTTTGTGGCGTTGGAAACATTGCTGAGACCTACGACCGTCTTCGGCGGAGGATCGGCAAGCGCCTTGAACATTGACATTGCCTCCAGTACTTTGGGTCCCTGGTCCTGTGCCGCCCCAATAGGAAGAACGAGCGGGTCAAGATATATCCTCTCGGTGCCGATTCCCAGTTCCATTGCCTGGGTAACCATAATCAGTCGAGCAC
>JAZGCT010000123.1:0-5310 GCA_036477085.1 Thermoplasmata archaeon
GCTTGACAGTGTGCATTTCGCAATCGGTCAATTCTCGCCCTATGAACTCCTTTGCCACCAACTGAGCGTCGTCTTTGGTTAGCACAAACAGGATGTCCCCTTGCCTGTATCTCTTCGTCCACAACATGCAAATCACAGTGACGGTTCACTCCTATTCAGTTGCCACCACTACAAGTAGCTTACATGTTCTCGGGTATGGACATTATCTGGGCGACACCTGACCACCCATCTCCTTGAACAGTAGTGGTCTTCCCTCCGGGTAAGAGATTTCCGACTTTGCTATACGAACTCGGAAATCTCTTAACGATACAAAACGTTCGGCAACCAATTTTTTGGTCCGAGACTCTTATGAGGGATTTGGAAAGCTGGACTACGATACCGACAGTTGAACAGAATAGCATATGGAAACGCTAGAGCGTCGAGATCCGCAAGGCACCTTTGCCGAGATATTCAAACTCAACCTCATCTCCAACCTTGAATCCTGCCATTTCTGCGAGTTGTGACGGAATGGCGATGACGAAACTGTTTCCTACTTTGCGTACCTTTTGTGTAAGGGCCACGTATCCACCTGCGTATCCCCAAGGGAACACGGATGGATATGCATTTTGGTTCTTGGATAGAGGTTATTCTTGGTTCTAAACCCATATTGGGTTAAATCCCGTTGGGTCCATTTCTCATCCTGCGGAAACCGAATCACAATAGATTTATAGACAGCGTCATCTATGATACCTGGGATTGATATGGCGCAAGTCACGTTGAGGTTTATATTCATCAGTGACGCGAACCGCCCGACAGTGTCGCTGAAGGTGCCGGAGAGCATGCTTTTCCAGGAGGCCCTTGTGATGGCAGCCAAGAAGCAGGAGAAGGATCCTGCCATTGTAACTGCGACTTTTCCCGGAGGTTCTCCGATAGAGGGCGGAACCGTCAAAGAAGTGGCCGACAAGAGTGTGAACATACACGTGATCGACCCTTCTATCGTTGGATGAGATCGAGATGCCACCCGAGGACGATTTGTTCTACTTTCTTCAATGTGCAACAGTCGCTTCGCCGCGGGACGAGAACTGGCATGAGAGGGTCAAAGAAGAGACCTATGCCCTGGCGAAGTTCAGCGATTACTTGAGGTTCCTTGAAGGCGGCGAGTGGTTCAAGCTTTCACCGTTGGATGAGAAGGCCACACGATGGAAGGGCAAGATCAACGTCTGGGGGTTCGAGTTCGACATGGAGATGATCCTGAAGGACGCGTATCCGACGACGCCACCTGCGGTTCGGATCCCAGAGCTGATGAAATACACGGACAGGAAACTGGACGACAGCGTACTCGGTCTAAGATTGTGTGATATGCACATGGAACAGAACTACTGGTGGGACGAGTATTCCGGGATCGCGTTGTACATGAAGAGAGAGGTCTCATACTGGGTCCAGAGCGTTCTCACATCCATGAGAAAGAAGGGGTGGATATGAGCGAAAGGTACTCCCGCTTAATGCAGTTCGAGTTCGCGGATTTCTCCAAACTGAAGGACGTGAGAGCAATGGTCATCGGAATCGGAGGCCTCGGAGCTCTTACAGCAGAGATAATGGCCCGAGTAGGTGTGGGTGAACTCGTCCTGATGGACTACGACAAGGTGGAAGAGGCCAATCTCAATCGGTTGATATACAACGCCGACCAGGTGGGGATGGCAAAGGTTGATGCGTTGAAGGATCATCTTCTGAAGGCGAATCCGGACGTCGATATCACAACCTATCCGTATGACATAACTGACGGAGAGGGCTTTGATTCGTTCATCAGCGAGGTTGGCAAGTGCGACATCATCTTCGGCTGCGTGGACACCTTCCAGGTGAGGCTGTTCATCAATTCTCAGACGGTGAAGGGGAGGACACCTCTGATCGACGGAGGGGCATCTAACGACGGCATCAACGGAAGCGTGCATGTTGTCATACCCGGAAAGACCGCGTGCTATAGATGCAACAGACCCATGGTAAGTGAGGAAAGCGAGTACAAGCCCAAGAGCGACGGTTCAGGCCTCTGCCACTTCACATCACTACCGACCACGATGGCGATAATATCCAGCCTCCAGTGCCAGGAAGGTCTCAAACACCTGCTGGGATTCGGTGAGGTTGCTTCATATCTGATGTATTATGGAATGGAAGGGAAACTGGAGAGGTACGACTGGGAAAGGGATCCCAACTGCCCTGTTTGCGGGAAGGTCTAGTATGGTAGATTCGATCATCATCAGGGAAGACGCTATCGACTCTTTGCTGAGCCATGCGCTCAGATCCGCAAAGGCCCACGGCAAGGAGGTCATAGGCTGGCTTCTTGGGTTCTTCAATGAGGACGGGGTCTGCATTTCAGAGTCAGTTCCATGCACGAGATATAGAAAACAAGCCCGATTTGGAGCTGAAGCGGACCCGACCCTTGAGGCCGAGGTCGCAAGCACGTATCCAAGGAACGTGGGCATAGTCGGGCTGTATCATTCACATCCTTTCGCCATGGGGTTCGAAGGGGGACACTTCAGGAGGATATCCAGCCTGGACGACATGTTCCACAGCGATACCGACGACTCCATGCTCAAATCCAGGTCAAGTAGGAGGAAGAACTACCTTTCCATAGTGACCAACGGCATCGATTTCTCTTGTTTTGTGATGAAAGAGGGCTCCAAACGGATAGAGCCTGAACTTGTGGGAGAGATACCGTACAAGAGCGCCCTCCAGTCCTACCGCACCGAGTTCACGATAGAGATGGAGAGGGAGGTAAGCCATGTGGACATGGGGGATGTGATCGGTATTGCCTCCAGGGAGCTTATGAACCACGTCAGGAAGAAGCTGAAGGAGGACGGACCCTCGGTGTCCAAGGGAACGATCAACAGGCGTTACCGGAACTCGAGGAGGAACGTTTCCTCAAGATCAAGGGACAACGTGCTCAGGATATCCAGGGAGAACGACTCCGTCAAATCAGAGGCATACATCACACTGTCGTCGGCCGTCTACACGGCAAAGGAGGACGAGAAGGAGATCGACTCGGCAATGAGGGAGGAGATCCTGGACAACATCGCATACCTGCTCTGGAAGCTCTCGCTATCAGAACTCCCCGATATGAAGAGCGGATGGGCCACGGCCGAGGTTCACCTTGGGAGTATAGAAATCGATGAAACTGGGTCCCTGCCAAGAAAGAGATTCCAGACCCCGGAGAGGGGAATAACAATTAAGCGGTCATAGCTTTTTGCCGCACTTCCCGCAGAACGCGTCATCATCTTTTGCTATCGTCCCGCATTCCGAACACTTCTTCTCGGTGGGGGAACCGCATTTGCCGCAGAACACATCGTCCTGCTTCAACGGGGACTCGCAACTGAAACACAATTCTCCCTGATCTGCCACATCCACATCAAAACACTCCTTGCAGATGTACTCGATCACTCCCTGGCTCTCCACTTCCACGTAGACTGGTTTAGAAACCTTGCACACCTTGCAGACCTTCTCCTTCGGAGCTCCTTTATCGGACATCTCAACGATCCGGATCTCCTCCCTGGGAGGTTGGGGTTCGGGCTCTTCATCATCTGGAAACAACGGAAGATCTTCTTCGGTCACGTGAGACAAAATCCGGAGCGTAAATAAAAAGATTGTCTTTGAGATATCAAGAGAGAGCCCAGAAAAACGGTGTGGACTTACCTCTTGAGGGTTATCCCCTTCACGATTGGCTTGTCCGACGACTCGCGCTTGGACAGATATGTGATGTACCCAGAATCCACGTTGAGGTGAACGACCGATACCTTCTTCAGGTTCACCATCGACCTGCTGTTCTTCATGATTCTCACTAGTTCCCTTAAGCAGTACAGATTTGGGTTTGTATGCTCTTAAATCCCACGCTCACACTATCAGAACTGATAATTCTCCTGGCTTACAGCACTGAATTCAACAGAAATGGGGGAAATCATCGAATAATGGCAAAACAATTAAATACGAGTTCAGACAGAATAATATATAGAAAGGGTGGGAGGCCAGCGGTTGATTGTTACAATTGGTCGACTGAAAAAGGCGATAGCCAAGAAGCTCAGAATCACTGAGCCTGAAGCCGTGGATCTAGCGGAGCGCGTGCTCAGCTATTTCGGCTTCACCAATGTCATTATCGACAATGTGATAAATCCGGCGGACAGGAAGCTGTTCTACAGACTTCATGATGCGGGGTTGCTGCAGTCGTATGCGGAGAGTCTCGTGTTGCAGAACGGCAGGACCTGGAGGATCTTCTACTGGGAGATCTCGGACGACGACCTAGGACGAATACTGAGGAAGAAGGGGAAGCCAAAGGACGGCACTTATTCCAAGCTTCCGGCAGAGTATTGGTCGAGACTGGGGGCGCAGGCGTAGTCCTCCCCGAGTCATGTTTTTTCTCCAGCACACGTCGATTCCAGCATGAGCCAGTGCTCCGTTGACAAGGAATCACTGGAAGTATTCTTGTGACAAAGGTTTAAATAAGCCCATACCCTTCGCCAAAAGGCGCTAGCCAATGGCTAGCAGGAACTTAAGTAAAGAAACGGAGGAAGAAAATGAAGAAGCGAGGAGTGAGCAGAAGTGCGGCATTGCTGTTAGTGCTGCTCATGATGATGAGCACAGCTGTAATGCTGCCGAGTCAGGACGCGACCGCGCAAACCTATGAGATATGGGGCTGGGTGATGGAACCAAATTCCACACCTCTTGATGGTGCGCTCGTTAGCCTGGCAGATGTTCACGGACTCGATCCAACTCAGCTGACTGAGAATGGCGGCGTGTACGGATTCCTCGTCGCCCCCGGCTTCTACGAAATAGAGGTTTCCATGGATGGATACTTCTCACAGAGCTACGGTCCATTCAGATTTGATGGAGAGAGCAACCTGCGTATTGCTGACTTCGTTCTCGAGGAGACTCCAGCATTGGATTGGGATTTCTCAGGGACTGTCCTTTCATCTGTGACAACCCAAGTTAACCTCGAATTGATTGATTTCACCACACAGACAATAACCAAGGAGAACGTTACCGAATCGTTTGTGGGCAACACGGTCACCTTAGACAGTTTTCCAGTTGTCTACGGTTCTTACACTGGATACTGGAACCACCCTTCAAATGGAACTGACAATGTAATGTTCGAGGGAACAGACTACAAGATAGATCTCCAAGGCCTCTGGACAGGGAATATCACGATAACCAATGGGTGGATGGTTTCAGAATTGGGGATTGATAACGGGTGGATTGAATTCACGTATGACAATGCGGACAACATATCAGACCTTGACAACGCGTTCATAGCACCCGAGTACCAGGCTTACAAGAACACCACCATAC
>JAZGCT010000124.1:0-3238 GCA_036477085.1 Thermoplasmata archaeon
TGCAACTGTTCTTCTGAATCGATGGCTATTCCAAGGTACTCAACGATCGGCAGGTCCTCATCTGATTCACTTGGTAAGTAGACGGTCAAATAGGCAACCAGACCAGACAACAAGACTGCCAGTGATATGACTATGACTGTAAGGGTCGCCCTTTCTCTCTTCATCCACTTGGTCATTGTACCTTACTTTAGAAGTATCTATTCATCAATTCAACCAACAAACCTCCTTGGGCAATTGCGGTCAGTGGTGCGAGATTCCTCAGCTTCGAACTATAGGATTCTGCATAATGGATACAGATAATGACACTTGTTCCAGCTGGAACGTCAGTGCAAATCTTGGGTGATGGTTCTTTCATCAGAATCGATAGAACGAATAGTCTGACCCTAGATGCACTGGCTAGGGAAATGAAATGACCTTGCTTTGACAGAAGAGCTAACCTGGAAGTTTCACAACTACTCTCTTGTTCGGAAGCGTAGTGACAAACTCCCATCCTTCTGCCAAATAACCTTCTATCCGGTTCATCCCCACCACTCTCTGGTGAGAGTTGTCATTTGAATAATATACGGGCCCGGCGAGATTCGAACTCGCGATCTACGGCTTAGGAGGCCGCCGCCATATCCGAACTAGGCCACGGGCCCATGCTCTGAAGCCAAGACCTGTTTAAGCGAATCTTGCTATTTAACTTTCTGCCAGAAGGGATTAAATACATCGTAAGGCAGTACTTGTGCGAAAGGAGCGAGTGGGTACTTTGAAGGTCTTTGGAAAGAGCTGTGCGATCGTCGTTTCAGTGGCATTCTGCCTGCTTTCAGTCAGCATGTTGAACAGTCCGGTCATGGGCTCCAATTCCGCAACGCACGGGGGCCTCGCCGAGGACACCCTGAACAACGACTTCTTCATTGCTGGAGCGATGCTCGCGGATATTGACCATTTTCTGCCCCTAGGGGTTCCACAGACCGATTCCCTTGCATTTACATCCGGACTGATCGACAGGGCCAAGAACGGGACGAACGACCTCAGGTTCTTCGCCATGGGGTGGCTGGAGCATCTGGACCAGGACAACGAGTTCGTTGTCTCGGTGGTCAACATTCAGGCCGTCTATCCCAGCTACACTGTGACCGATATCAGGCTTGCCTTTGACTACCTGACCATCACCCAGCATCCAACATATGTCAACGTCACCTTCATCAACGGCTACGACGAGATAGTGGACGCGATCGCAGCAGGGTTCACCAACATTTCGAGCTCCCAGGTTAGAACCGCCATATGGGACTTCGTTTTCAGTGAGTCCGCACAGAACCCCGGACTGAACGCACAGATGCGTCTGGCCCAGCTCTTTGCTGTCCTGTTCCCAGATAAGGTCGCGAATATGGCAAGTGAGTACGATTCATATTACCAGAGAACGACTTCCGGCCGCCACAATCCATTTCTGGGTTACTTCTACAACAGAGTTATGAAGAGCATGATCAGCAAGATGAGAAGCGGAAATCGCCCAGAACCCAAATCACTGGCCTTCAGATTGTGAACTTCTTCCCTTTCACGGGCAGTTTGACATTCTTTGCCATTCTCTTGAAGAGATTCGGATACTCGGTGTGTATGGGTATGACGACCTTCGGATCGATGTCCGCGATGACCGATTTGATCTCGGGCATGCTGCAGTGTCCGCTCGCATGATACTGGTGGTGGTGCAGGCCATACCTCTTCAGCCAGTTGTGCTTTACCTCGTCCTCGATATCATTTTCCTCGAACGGTTCGCTCTTCGAGTGTATGAACTCGCTGCCCTTCTTGGGCTTTATGTCCACGAACTCGTTGAAATGCCAGAAGTCCAGTTGGAGTATCAGTTCTCCCTGTCTCCTGTGGACCTCGTCGCTGCCGATCCATTTCTTCTCGAAATCCCTCTCCCAAAGTGGCGGTGCTTTGGCCAGTTCCCTGTGGAAGACCAGAATGTGCTTGTTCTTCATGACGTTGGGAAGCTTGATCCCTTTGTCCTTTCCCAGTGACTGAAGAAGATGGGCGGTCCTTGCGGATACAACGAACTTCCTTCCTGTGGCTTTTGCCACCTCGTAGAACGTCCTTATCCTGTCAACGTCCCTCGGGTAGAATGTTGTCACTACCAGCTTCTTCCCAGCCTTCTTCACGATCTGTTTGCTGTGGCTCTTGACCTGGGCTTCGGTGTAGTTCTTCCTCTTCTCTTCAGGGGCCACCCGGGTACCCTCACAGATCAAAGCGATCGGCCGCTCCTCCTTCACTCTGTCCAGGAAGTCCTTGGTGAGCTCTTTGTGGGACCCATGCTGCCTGAAATCTCCCGTGTACACCACCGCTCCCTTCTTCGTGTGCACGATGTAGCCGTAGGCCGCTGGAACGCTGTGGTCCACATGTATCGGCTCCACTTCGATACCGTTGACGTCGATCCTGTCTCCTGTTCTGAACGTCCGGTAGTCGTGTTCGCCAAAATTCTGACCGGAGGTCGCCTCCCAGGAGTCTTTGATTATCTTGGTGCCCTCTCCCAAATGCACGGGGATATCCGGATGAGCGAAGGCGATGTGCTGGCAGTGGTCAAAGTGGATGTGGCTGAGGAATATTCCGTCGAACATCGGCTTTCTGTATTTGAAGCCGGTGCCGTCGAGCATGTCCTTCGAATATAGACCAGGGATCTTTGGCATCAGATCCAGCTCGAAGAAGTCCCTGAGACCAACCCTTCCGGTTCTGGCCATCAAGTAGCCGGCGAAGAATTCGTCACCGAAGCCGAAGCTCTGGCCCATGTCCAGGAATATCCTGGCCTTACCATCCTCTATGAGTATCTTGTTACCTCCGATCTCCCCTACTCCTCCATACACGGTGATGTTGACCATTCAAAGCCCTCCCTGCTATGTGTTTTGGAATACTCCTTGTCATACTTGTTCGTTTCTGAATACCATTTGCTGGCTGAATGCGGAAGATTAAATACTCCACTCCTGAATACCATTTGTAAGGATGGTCCTCGCTTGGAAGGTCTCGATGGGCACGGCAACAGGGTTCTCATTCTGATGGTCCTTTTTTCTCTCACGTTTGCCAGCGGCAGTTCTGGTGTACTTATGACCTCAGAGCAGGATTTGGCTTTCCAAGGGGATGATGGACTTTCAGATGACACCGGGGTAATAAGGCAGGGTGCGGACCCGATCCAGCTCTCCCGATACAACCAACTCTTCGACTATTCTGACGTTCTTGTGATAAGGAACCTCGACTCTCCCACATCCATGGA
>JAZGCT010000125.1:0-4930 GCA_036477085.1 Thermoplasmata archaeon
CATCCCCATTGTTGTGCCACAGGATGTCCTCCCTTCCTATTCCAGCGGTGGCGTAGAAATCCAACCATCCGTCGTTGTCGTAATCTGCCCATGCGCCGCTGGAGACATAGCCGTATAGCCCTGCATCGGTGGTGACATCCGTGAAATCCCAGCTTGGAGCGCCATTGTTCCGGAAGAGCCTCTTGCCGTTGATGAGTAGGTCCTGGTCCCCGTCATTGTCGTAGTCCGCCCAGGAGAACCTGCGCCCTGTCACACCGGAGAACCCCACCTGGTCAGAGACGTTGGTGAAGGTCACTGGTTCATCCGCCAATGACCCCTCAGAGAGCGTTAGATTCGGAGCCGACCCTCGCCCCCCGTCGTAGGTCCCAGTCGAGAAAACGGAGACGAAGAAGAGTGCGGCCAAGAAACAAGAAGCCCACTTGGAAACCGAATTATCATCCATACCCACCAATCCCTAGAAAAGAATCAGGGCGTCCGTATTTAAACCTATGGCAGTTGCCAAATCGGATAGATTTATATGCGTTTGTCTTGATGATGAGCGTGTGTTTGAAGAGGAATATCGTTTGCGTTTTTTCCAGGATAATGGATACACTCGGAAGGTGTGCGACAGCTGCGGATCCCCCTTCTGGAGCTTGACCGAAGAGAACAACTGCGGGGACACTCCATGTAAGCCTTTCACATTCATCGGCACGCCCTTGTTGAAGAGCGGACTTGGAATGAAGGAGATGAGGTCCATCTTTCTGGATTTCTTTGAACAGAGGGGGCATGAGAAGGTGGACAGGTATCCGATCATCCCCAGGTGGAGGGACGACGTTCTGCTTGTCAGTGCATCCATCTTTGACTTTCAACCCCATGTCACATCCGGTCTAGTGGACCCTCCCGCGAACCCTCTCACCATTTCACAGCCATGCATCCGGATAGTGGACGCGGACTCGGTCGGCAAGACCGGGAAGCACACCACCAGTTTCGAGATGATGGCCCACCACGTCTTCAATAGCAAGGAGAACCCGATTTACTGGAAGGAGGAGACCCTTAGCTACTGCCATGAGCTCTTCACCAAGGACCTGGAGGCGAATGAGGAGGACCTCATCTACAAGGAGAAACCCTGGATCGGTGGAGGGAACGCAGGACCATCGTTGGAGGTGATCGCAGGGGGTCTGGAGGTTGCCACCTTGGTCTTCATGAACCTGAAGCGGGACAACAAGGGGAACATCGATCTCGAAGGCGAGAAGTACTCTCCCTTGGCACTCAACGTGGTTGACACCGGATACGGTCTGGAAAGAATGGTCTGGGCCTCTTTGGGCTCTTCTACGATATACGATGCGGTTTATTCAGATGTCCTGGCTCCCGTCTACGATGCCACCGGTATTTCCGAGAAGATGAAGGACAAGGCCTATAAGTCCGCCCTGGAGACACACGCTGTCCTCAGCGCTCTGGTCGATGTGGGCACCAGGAGCAAGGTCCTTGAACTCAGGAGCAGGGTCACCGATGAGCTGCACGCCAGCGGGTTCGATCTCAGCTCAGAAGACCTCTTTGATTTCCTCGAGACCATGGAGAAGGTCTTTGTCGTCGCCGACCACTCAAGAACGGTCGCACTGATGCTCAGCGATGGGATCGTCCCCTCAAACATCAAGGAGGGTTACCTGGCTCGACTGCTTCTGAGGAAGACCCTGAGGGCCCTGCAAGACCTGAATGTGGACCTCGCTCTGCAAGATCTGGTCGAAATCCATCTGAAGGTCTTCGATGACATGCTGAACTACGACAAGAAGGACGTCATATCCGAGATAATCCAGATCGAGACACGGAAATATGAGGAGACGCTCAAAAAGGGGAAGAGGTTGGTAGAGGCTAAGTTGGAGAAAGGCCCTATCACCACGGACGATTTGGTTGACCTCTATGATGCCCATGGTTTGCACCCATCCGTCGTTCAGAAGATGGGACAGGAACTCGGATCCCCGATCGAGATACCAGATGAATTCCACGCGCTCCTGGCAAAGAAGCACGAGGAACAGGCGACCGAGGTGGAGGTCGAGGAAGAGCTGGACCTGCCTGCCACGGAGATGCTGTACTATCAAGACCCGAACATGATGGAGTTCGATGCGGAGGTGATCTTCTCGCAGAACGGGAAGGTCGCTCTAGACGCGACCGCTTTCTATCCAGAAGGTGGTGGGCAAGAATCAGATATGGGAGTTCTCGTCGTCGATGGCAACGAGATCAAGGTCCAGAAGGCTGAGAAGATAGGCAGGGTAATCCTCCACCAGATCGAATCTGACATTCCAAAAGGGACAAAGGTCCACGGAAAGCTCAACGTTCCGAGACGCAAGGCATTGATGAGGCACCACACCTCAACTCACGTTCTTCTCGGCTCGGCGAGAAAGGTCCTGGGGGATCACATCTGGCAGGCCGGGGCATTGAAGACGTCGGAATACGGAAGGATAGACATCTCACATTTCAAAATGATCAACGAAGAGGAGCTCGCAAAGATCGAGATGATCGCCAACGAGAAGGTTCTGCAGGGCGTACCAGTCACCGCAACCGAAATGGACCGGAAGGAAGCGGAGAAGAGGTACGGTTTTGCCCTCTACCAGGGCGGTGTTCCGGTTCAGAAGACCGTCCGGGTCATCCAGATCGGGGACTTCGATGTCCAGGGTTGCGGAGGCACTCATTGCACAAACACAAGTCAGATAGGTCTTATCAAGATCATTCGAAGAACTGGCATCCAGGACGGTGTGGAGAGGATCGAGTTCGTTGCAGGTATTCCCGCCATAAAACACATCCAGAAACAAGAAGCGCTCTTGAAGGAAGCAAGTGGCATCGTCAATGTATCTCCGTCTCAACTGCCGAAGACGGTAGAGAGGTTCTTCACGGAATGGAAGTCCTTGAGGAAGAAGGTGGAGAAGGTGAAGGGTGAGGAGGCCAGCTCCAAGTTCGAAGACCTGCTTGAAGGCGTGGAGAAGGTCGGTGACGTCTCGATCGTAGTGGACATATCGGATCTGGACATGGGCGGTCTCAGAGCATTGGCGAAGGAGATCGCGTCCAAGGGACAGATGGTCGGCATACTGGCCAGCGGAATCGGCGGTGGAAGTGTGGTGGTCTCGAGGAGTTCCGACGTTGATCTGGACGCCCTGGAGGTCGCCAGGAAGGCGGCCGCAGTGCTGGGCGGGAGTGCTGGCGGATCGGCGGACTTCGCTCAAGGAGGCGGTCCCCGTTCCGAAGAGATTAAAAAGGCTGTTGAAGTTGCGGTCACTGAAGTGAAGGCCTTGTTGAGTTGAAGGTCTTCGTGAGGAATAGCATGGGTTACCGAGAATGGAGAGCGAAAATCCGGCAATATGGTGAGATCACCGATTACGGACCCATCTGTCGTCGTTATTTTGTGATAGGGGCTTTCGACGGGGCATTGACCATCCTTGGGCTCATCCTGGGAGCCTTCTTCGCAGGCGCAAGCGAAGAGCAGGTGCCGTTGATAGTTGCCGCTGGATTGAGCGCAGCCGTCGCCCTGTCCATGTCCAGCATAGCAGGAGCCTACGAAGCGGAAAGGGTCGAGAAGAAGATCGATCAGTATCGGATGGAGAGGGCTCTGCTCATCAAGATGTCAGACGAGCATCTGGAGGCGTATCGTTTCGCAGCCCGGATCAGTGCAGTCGTCCATGGTATCGCCCCGCTGATAGCCGCCGTGATCCCCCTGATACCATTCTACTACACCTCCGATTTCTTCTTGGGGGTCATCACCGCATCCGTGTTCGGTTTCTCGATACTGTTCCTGATCGGGATATTCTTAGGAAGGCTTGTGAAAGAAACCGGCCTGTACACCGGTCTCAGGTTCGTGTTGGTGGGTCTGGCCACGGCCGCAATCGTTATTCTTCTTGGACAGGCGTAGCGCAACTTTTAATAGAAGTCGGTTTGTATGCAAAGTAAGATGGATGAACTGACGGCTGAACTTGATTCTGTCAGCAGGCTTGTGGGGAGGTATTTTTCGATTTACGAAACCAGGGTCTCGCCCAACCTGTACACATTCTTCGTCCGCACGGATGAGACCACTATAGAGGACAAGTTCGACCAGATGCGGCAGGAGATGAAATCACTGATGTTCATTCCCGTCCTCACCTCGGAGAATGGAGAACAGGTGATACACGTGCAAAAGAGACCCCCGGTCAATTACCGGGGAACTCATGTCAATCTAGTGTTGTTGCTGGCCACGATAGGAACCACCATCTTTGCCGGTACACTGCACTGGGCAGGATATGCCGGCACAGAACTGTACGGCTGGGAGTCCATTGCATACGGGACCCTGTTCTTCGCCCTCCCTCTACTCGCTATCCTTGGGACCCACGAGTTCGGGCACTACTTCATGGCCAGGAGGCACAATGTCGCCGCTTCGTTACCGTTCTTCATTCCTTCATTCCCACCTCTGGGCACATTCGGTGCTGTCATCAGTATGCGGGACCCAATCCCCAGCCGAAAGGCCTTGCTGGACATCGGCATCGCTGGACCGATCTTCGGCCTGATGGTCGCCATCCCGGTTACCGCGATCGGTCTTTATCTGACCGCTATCGGAGCTCAACCTATACCTCCGGATATAGGCGAAGCCGGAGGTCTGGCCTTTTTTCCACCCCTGCTGTTCGAGTTCCTGGAGATGTTGATACCCATACCGCAGAACGTGCTCTCGCATCCCACCGCCTTTGCGGGCTGGGTGGGGCTCTTCGTCACTGCACTGAACCTGATCCCCGCAGGCCAGCTCGACGGCGGCCACGTCGCCCGTGCTCTTCTGGGCAAGAACGCGAGATACGTCAGCTATGCATCCTTGATGATACTCTTCTTCCTGGGAATGCTCTACTTCGGCTGGATGATTATTGCCATTCTCATTCTGCTCCTCGGCGCTGCACACCCTCCCCCGCTTAACGATGTCACCCGTCTTGATGTAAAGAGGAAG
>JAZGCT010000126.1:0-3725 GCA_036477085.1 Thermoplasmata archaeon
AGGATTCTGGGACTTCCAGGGCATATCAGGCCTGTTGCTATTCTCCCACTCGGGGTACCAGCCTCTCACCCAGCGGCGAGGAAAAGGATCCCGGTTGAAGACTTGATCCATTACGAGAAATGGTGAATATGGCTTTCAAGTACAGCAAGCTCGGGGTGATCGTTGCCGTTCTGGTACTTCTTCCTGCGACCTTGATATTGTCCGTGACTTCCCCTTTTGGGGCCACTGGTGTACTTCTCACCTTGATGTTGTGGATTCTGATACCAGTCGTCATAGCAAAGATGTACTACCGGTACAAGAAAGTGGAATAGAGCCCATCGCTCACACAAGCTCTGCTTTGAGATATGCATCGGTGGCGGAAACGATCTTCACATCGTAGAACGAACCCAACGGAAGATCTCCTGGAAGGACCACAGGACGGTAGCTGTCGGTTCTGGCCATGGTCGTTCCCAGTTTCACACGTTCTGTCGTCATGACTCTGAAGGTGGAGCCAACCAGGGTCTCTTTCTTCTCCAGGCTCATCTCCAATCTCAGTCTCGTCAGTTCCTTCGATCTTTCCTTCGATTCCCTGCCGGGGACCTTCTTGTCCATGTTGAACGCCTCAGTCCCCTCCCTCGCGGAGAATCTGGTCACGTTGATGATATCAGGTCGTACTCCTCTCATTAGGTCTAAAGATGCCTGGAATTGCTCCTGTGTCTCGCCTGGGAAACCAGTGATGATGTCGGTGGATATCGATGAATCCGGAAACTCGGACCTGAAGTTCTCGCAGATATCCATGAAGTCCTCGACCGAGTATCTCCTTCGCATACTTCTCAGGAGACCGTCGTCCCCGCTCTGGACGGGCAAATGGAGGAACTTGTATACCTTGTCCGATTTAAATGCCCGGAGTGTCTCAGAAAGAACTGGCTTAGATTGGTTATGTTGGCCATACCTACTCGTATTCTGAATTCTCCGTCAAGTGAAGTGATGTGGTTCAGCAGGTCTGGTAGTGAAGAATCATTGTCTCTTCCATAAGCAGCCGTGTCTTGTGCCGTTAACCTGATTTCCTTGAAGCCTTCCTCCAATCGTCGGGAGACCGATGCAGTGATATCTTCTTCCGGGTAGCTCCTCAAGGCCCCTCTGGCAAGCCTCGTAACACAGTAGCTGCATCGTTCGGTACACCCTTGTCCGATGGGGACTATTACGTCGATCGAATTCTCTGGAAGTCCTTTCTTCACCAGTTCTACAGGAGACGTTTCATCATCCTCACCCACCTCTTCGAGCACTTTCTCCAGATTCCTCGGTGATATGAACACCGCCTCTGGATCAACAGCGCTCACCTTCTCCTTCATGATGGACGCCATGCACCCGCCGATGAGAACCCTTTTGTCCTTTTCCTTCAGCTCCCTGATCCTTTTCAGCATCCTCCGCTCGGTCGATTCTATCACGCAGCAGGTGACAACAAGGGAAGTCTCAGCATCATCAGGTTCAACCACCTCGTGACCCGCCCCTTCCAGCAGCTCCTGCATTAACCTGGACTCACCTTGGTTCAGGGTGCAACCATACGCTTCCACCGAGACACGCATCGTCCTACCATCCAGAGAAATGTATATGAGCATGACGGTGGCCGTTCGCCAACTTTTAATAACACCCTGCGCATTCGTTTCTGGTTCGATGTCCACCATTGGTGACGCAAAAAAGGCAAAGGCTGTAGCGGTCAACAGGGCAAAGGCGGCCAAGCTTCTAGCCAAATCCGCCAAGATAGAGCTCAAGTCGAAGAAACTTGAAGCCCGCATCTTGAAGCTCAGGGCCAAAGCTAAGGACCTCGACAATCGAGCAAAAGAGATACAAAGAGGTGGCGTCGGTTAAGCCTCTATGTCTACCCTATTCCTCACTTTCCTCCATCTGAGGGGGCTCTGGAAATCTATTCTCCAAAGCAAAAATGGTCTCCATTTCCCATTCATTCACGAATTGGCAACGAAGCACCAGTGAGAGGGTATCGCTTTCGGTTTTTATCAGTCTGGCCATGCCCCACAACCTGTCGGCCTCTATAGGGGACCTCACACTATTTATAATTTGTTTAGTCAATCTCGGATTTCGTGTCGAATTGTCTTCATTCTCTTACGTGTTCGGACAAAAACGTGAGGGGCTATACTATTAGATTCCGAAAAGGTCCGTTTGGAAAGGTTATTAGAGTTTCTTGGGTTACGGTTGAATGATCCCAGGAAATGAGGAGGCGAGGGCGCTTGACCAAGAAGATGATGGACGGCGTTGGGAAGTTCACGAGACATTATCCGGCGAACGTTGCGATCGTTACGACTAGAACTGAGAACGAACAGGATGCCATGGCTGCCGCGTGGCACTCGTGCATCTCATTCAAGCCTCCCCTGCTGGGGGTTTCAGTGTCTCCAAAAAGGCATACTTATTCCATGATCTCGGAATCAAAGAAGTTCGCGATGAACTACGTTCCTAGTGAGAAGTCAATCATATCGGCCCAGACCGGAGGCGTCAGCGGGAGGGATGTGGACAAGTTCGAGATGTTCGGGCTTGAGCTGAAAGCGGATACTGGCTTGGACCTGCCAATACTGAAAGATGCCTATGCAGCATATGAGTGCAAGTTGCATTCCATGATAGAGCTTGGAGATCATGACTGGTTCGTCGGAGAGGTCATGTACTCTCACTATGACGAAGGGGCGTTCAGCGAGGACCAGATGTTTCTGACAGACAAGGTAAGTCCCACGATGTATCTCGGTTTCGACCGCTACCTTCTCCCTCCAAAATGCGAATCCACACATCTGGAACGGAGCAAGTTGCCCGAGTGAATCCAGTTAGGTATAAAGCAGAAAAGCGTATTCTCCAGTTCAGGGCAGGAAAGGGAGTTGGTTCTTATGATAAAGACGCCTGAGGAGTACAAGGAAAGCCTTCGGAACATGAATCCCAACGTGTACAAGTTTGATGAACTCATAGCGGACGTCACCACCCACCCGGCCACCAAGAGGACGGTCGAAGGTCACGCTCAGATCTATGCGCTGGCTCATGACCCTGAGTACCGAGATATGGTGGTGACGGAGTCCGTTCTGACCGGCGAGAGGATTTCCAGGTATCTGTCCGTGATCAAAGGTCCGGAGGACATGATCGCCAACTCCAAGATGAAGAGGTACATGTTCAATGTCACCGGGACGTGCACAGGCGGTAGATGCGGTGGATGGAACGGCATAAATGCGGTGTGGACCACCACGTTCGACATGGATGAGAAGCTCGGGACGGATTATCACATAAGGTTCAAGGAATGGTTGAAGGACGCACAGGAGAGGGACATCACCATTTCCGTTGCATTGACGGACCCCAAGGGGAACAGAACTCTCACACCATCACAGCAGGAAGACCCGGACATGAACTTGCACGTGATCGAGGAGAAAGGCGACGGCATCGTGGTGAAAGGTGCGAAGATCATGATCTGCGGCGTTGCGGCCGCCAATGAGATATTGGTCCTGCCCGGCATGAAGTACGGGGAGGAGGACAAGAACTGGGCTGTGGCGTTCGTGATCACGAGGGACGCGGAAGGATTGAGATGCATCGAGACCAGGCATCCCAGTGATCTGCGGGAATTGGAGGAAGGGTTCGACTCGCCCGTTGAGTGTGGCGGAATCACGCAGTCCTACCTTCTTTTCGAAGACGTTTTCGTTCCCAGGGAGAGGATATTCATGCTCAGGGAACACGACTTCACTCTCGATATGGTGATGAAC
>JAZGCT010000127.1:0-6115 GCA_036477085.1 Thermoplasmata archaeon
TCCAGTCATCCATGAGACTCAGGGAGGCATTGACCAATTTCAACGGAGGGAAGATCGTGATCGCGATTGGAGGTGTGCCCTATAGATGCCCTCCAGCGCCGGCCGAGTTCGCATGCCTTTTGGACTATCATTTCTGTGGAAGAGGTCTCAGGGACAAGGTCGAGATCCTGTACCTGTCCCCGTTGGTGAACATATTCCCTATCGAACCCGCGAATCCACTGGTCACCAGGACCTTTGCCGAGAAGAACATCAAGAGCGAGACCTTCTTCAACGTGAAGAGCGTCGATCCGGTGAAGAAGCAGGTCCATTCTTTGGAAGGATCATCCGTGGACTACGACCTCCTCATACTCATCCCACCTCATAAAGGGGTGATGGTGGTAAGGGGCTCCGACTTGTGCGACAGGGGAGGCTGGCTCATTACCGACAAACGGACCATGAGGGTCTTGGACTATGATGACATCTATGCAATGGGAGACGCCACCAATCTGCCCGTATCGAAGTCAGGTGCCGCTGCACATTACGAGAACAAAGCCATCGTGGAGAACATCGTCAGCGACATCAGGGGCAACGCTCCCGAGGCCGAATATGGCGGAAGGGTCACCTGTTTCCTGGATGGTGGCTTCCGGAAGGGTGTGATCATGGATTTCGACTATGCACATCCGCCCCCACCTCCCGAGTTCTCGAGGATGGCGTACCTCAAGAAGATGTTCTTCAGCAGGTTCTACTGGTGGATACTCCCTAAGGACCGATTGCCGCAGTTCTTGGCCGGGACGCTCGACTAATCCAGTTCTTCTATTCACGTTCACTCGACATGTGGCGGTTCTCTGATAAAACCTTCTTTCATGAATAACTGAACCTTCTCCCTCGCCGTCCTTATGAGGAACTCGGCCCTCTCGAAGATCTCCTGCCTGCTCTTCTTCACACGTGCAATACCCTGTTCTATCGCCTTCAGTGCAACTGCAGTGGCCTCCCTCGGGAAGACATCCCATTCATCCATAGTTGGAACGATGTATTCCTCATGGATCCCGTTGTCCTCTGCTGTTCTCGCAAGCTCCTCCGATGCGGCTATGACCATTTCGTCAGTGATCGTCTTGGCGCAAACGTCCAGAGTTCCCCTGAAGATGCCAGGAAAGCCCAGTGAGTTGTTCACCTGGTTCGGGAAATCGGACCGGCCGGTGCCCACGATCCTCGCGCCCGCCTCCTTTGCCTCCCAAGGCCATATCTCCGGCACCGGGTTGGCTATCGGGAAGATTATCGAATCATCGGCCATGGAGGATACCCATTCCTTCTTTATCATTCCCGGACCAGGTCTAGTTGCCGAAATGCAGACATCCGTGTCCCTCATGCATTCGGGGGTGCCTCCTTCCCGACCCTCTTTGTTGGACATTTGGGCCATCATCCACTTCTCCGGATACTTGTCCCTGACGTCGGTTCTGTGTAGTCCGAGTATGCCTTTGGAGTCCGCCATCATGATGTTCCCGGCGTTTACACCGGCCGCTATTAGGACTCGAGCTATCGCGATGTTGGACGCTCCTGCACCGATCATGGATATGGAAGCTTCATTCATCTTCTTCCCGACCACCTTGAGCGCATTGATGACCCCCGCAACCACTACGGTGGCCGTTCCCTGTTGATCGTCATGCCAGACCGGAATGGTCGCCTCTTTTCTCAAAGTGTCAAGTATGTAGAAGCACTTCGGTTGGGACAGATCCTCGAGGTTTATCCCGCCGAATGAGGGAGTCAGCCATTTCACCGCGGTTATGATCTCATCCGGGTCCTTTGTGTCCAGGACAATGGGGTAGGCGTCCACTCCTCCCAGGTACTTGAACAGCAGTGCCTTGCCTTCCATTACCGGCAGTCCGGCGAGAGGACCGATGTCCCCCAGACCCAGGACCCGGGTGCCGTCCGAGACGACCGCGATGGTGTTCCACCTGTTGGTGTGCCTGAACGCTTCTTCAGGATCCTTTTCGATTATCCTGCACGATTCCGCCACTCCCGGAGTGTACCAGATGGCAAAATCATTGAAGTCCCTGATTCTGACCTTGGGCATGATCTCGATCTTTCCTTCATAGAATGGATGGTAGACTGCAGCCTGCCTTGCCGGCCGTTCGGCCATGTGAATCAACTTCTCTACTTCCTCCTCGCTGGGAGCTTTGTTACTTTTGTTGCCTTCCTCAGCACCGTCATTCATTTCCTGTTCCTCCCCAATAAGTCATAGATCTACAGAGTTCTCACCCTGCCCTCCACAATAGGGCGCGGGTACGTTCTCGAGGATATGCTGAATTCTACTTAACCATTTCTTATGAAACGAGAGCCTTTAGACGAATCCGAGCATTGGATAGACTAATCATGGCTTCCAATATCCGAAACCAGCAACCAACCGATTGGGAAAGGATTTTAGGAAGGTCGTCAATCTTCTTGCGTGCTCTGTCTTGGCATCGAAGGAACGGCTCACACGGTTGGTGTGGGCATCGTCGACGAGAACTGCAACATCCTGTCCAACCTCACGGACATGTACGAACCTCTGGAGGGAGGGATACATCCCAGAGAGGCGGCCAACCACCATTCCGACGTCCTTATCCACCTCGTTAAGAAGTCGCTCAAGTCAGCAGGGAAGAGGTTCGAAGACGTGAATCTGGTGGCCTTCTCCCAGGGTCCCGGTCTTGGCCCGTGTCTGAGGACGGTTGCCACAGGTGCCAGAGCGCTTGCCATTTCCCTCGAGAAACCCATCATAGGCGTGAACCACTGTATCGCACATCTGGAGATCGGCAGGAAGACCACGGGTTGCGCGGACCCGGTTCTGCTGTACCTTTCCGGTGGGAATACACAGGTCATCGCCTTTTCAGAGAAGAGATACCGCGTTCTCGGGGAGACGCTTGACATCGGCATAGGCAACATGCTGGACAAGTTCGGCAGGGAGGTCGGTCTTTCCTTCCCCTCGGGTCCCGCCATAGAGGGACTTGCGGAAAAAGGTGACAAGCTATTACAACTGCCATATTCAGTAAAAGGTATGGACGTGTCGTTCTCGGGCATCTTGACCGCAGCACTGAACCTCTATGAGAAAGGTGAGACCCTCGAGGACTTGTGCGCCTCGCTTCAGGAGACAAGTTTCGCAATGGTGACGGAAGTGACCGAGAGGGCCATGGCGCATCTGGAGAAGGACGAGGTCCTGCTGGGCGGGGGAGTCGTATGCAACAAGAGGCTGGGTGAAATGGTGGATCGGATGGCAAAGGATAGGGGAGCCAGCAAGTTCGTTCCAGATCCATCGTTATGCGTCGACAACGGTGCTATGATAGCCTGGACCGGCCTTCTGGAGTACAAGTCCGGGATAAGAATGACAATAGATGATACCCAGATCAACCAAAGATTCAGAACGGACGATGTGGACGTCACTTGGAGATAGCCTACATATACTCCACTATCGCGCCAGTACCTGCACCTTCTTCGAATTCGTGACCCATTTCCCTGAGGGTGGACTCGATCCCACCGAAGCATGCCATCAGGTCAGTGAATGCGCACAAGCCCATGGTGCCTATCCTGAAGACCTTGCCCTTGATGTGTGCCTGTCCCCCCCCAACTATCACGTTGTGCTTCTTCTTCAGTATGTCTCGGAACGAGTCGTCTATGCCCTCGGGATAGAGCATGGCGTTCACCGTGTTGGATGCGTACTCCCTTTCAGGGAACAGTTCGATTCCCAAAGCGTCAACGGCCGCTCTCGTGGCCTGGCCGAGCTTGGCTATTCGCCCTATCCTGTTCTGGAGCCCCTCTTCCTTCAACATCAAAAGCGATTCCCTAAGCGCAGGCAGGAGCGGCACGGCCGGTGTCCACAGCGTCTGGCTCTTCTCCCTCAACTTGGTCACATGCCTCTTCAGATTGAGATAGTAGGAGGCGTCGTCGTATGATTCTTCCATCGCCCTCTCGGAGACCGACAGCGCCGAGATACCGGCTGGAGCTCCCAGGCATTTCTGGGATCCCATGATTGCAACGTCCACTCCCCATTCGTCCAGCTTGACATCAAGTCCTCCGATCGATGTTATTCCGTCCATGACGAACAGCGCATCGTGCTTCTTGGCCAGTGCGCCTATTTCGGGAGCGGGGTTCGTGAGTCCCGTGGACGTCTCGTTGTGGCATAGGGTGACCCCCTTGAAATCGCCCTTCTCCAGTTCCCCGGCGACCTCATCCAGGTTGGGCGGCTTGCCCCAGGGGAATTCAAGAGCGACGCAGTTGGAATACAGATCGCTCAGCTCACCGAACCTCTCACCGAAGTAGCCGTTGGTTATGTTCAGCACCTTGTCATCCTTTCCGAAGAGGTTGGAGATCGCCATATCCATGCCGGCGGTCCCGGATCCAGAGACCAAAGCGACATCGTTGTCGCTGTCGAACATGTACTTGAGAAGGTCCCTTATCTCCCCGATCACCTCTGTGAACTCGGGCGACCTGTGCGCCACCGAAGGCTTGCTCATGACCCTGAGTATGCGGGGATGGATCTTCACTGGTCCGGGCAACATAAAGACATTGTCTTCGAGGTCCATGGTGGGGCAAATAAACGATTAACACTTAAAGAATTCGGGTTGAGGGGTTGTGAATGACACGCTTGCACACGGTTTTAATAAGAACATTTATATCTAATGAAATCATACGAGCGTCAGACAAAGGACATACAGAAGACGTACAAAAGGCATCGGGTGATACAGTGGGATCGGACTACGGGAAGGTCACTATTCGCGTACCCAAGAGATTCTTGGACGCAATAGATTACCTGGTTGAGATGGACGATTTTCCTACACGATCTGAAGCGATACGGGCCGCAGTGAGGAACTTGGTGTACGAAAGGGTGGACCTGGTCGCCGAGAAGCTCAAGAAGATGCAGGACGCGGAGAGGTCCATAGCGCAACTGGAAGAGGTCCGTAAGCAGTACCTGAAGAAGTAGCCTTGTCAGCAATCACAAAGGGATGGGATTTCCCCTTTTTTGGAAAGGACCATCCTGGTCACGATTACCTCCCCCCCTTTTTTTTCTTTTTGTTGACCCTATAACACTGGTACGGCTCCATCTAACCAAGATTTATGTACTCGCATCCTGTTGGCAATTCGATGCTCAGGAGGATACTGATGTTCGGGACCGCGCTGGTCCTTCTCGCACTCGTCTTGTTGACGCCTCTATTCCTCGAAAGAGGCGGTTCTCTGGGTGCCATCCCCAGGTTGCTGATCGATCATGCCGAGGGGGAGACCCGCATCTACGTTGAGGGCGCCGTTGAGACGACCAGATACCCGTACGTTACGGTAGATGTCATGGACATTTCCGGGAACAACTGGAACTCATCCGACACCAGCTACAATACGATTGGTATGACGGTCATCATACAGGACGTCGATTCAACACATTTCCAGCTCAACATCACCATTATGGTGGGGGACGACATCTTGGAGTACGGCTGCGAGGTCGAGATCGGCGAGGATATTGATGACGGCGAGACCATCAATGTGCTCCTGCCGGACAGGGAGGAACCGATCATCACAACCGAAGATTCATTCCCTTACAGGGACGTCATTTCCCAGGAGGTCGAATCCTGATGAGGCTCAGATGGGTCATTCTCTGGCTGATAGTCGTTATTGTGCTCTTCTCCATCTTCATCGCCGAGATAACCGAGGCCATCAGGCTGACGGACCTGATATCCTACTTTTTCCTGTTCGTTCTGGCCCTCGTCATCATTGCCGTGCTTGCGGTCATCGGCGCAGCCTTCATGGGGGTCCTGATCACTCACAGGATATTCTCTCTAAAGAGCTTCACGCCTTTCGAGGAAGAGATGCTCCAGATGAGAAAAGAGGTCAAGGAGATCAAGAAGAAGATCGATGAACTGGTTGAAGAAGAGGAGGATTAGGCCAGCTTCTCGGGACACTTGTCCCTTCTGGAACAGTGGATGCACTTTCCCTTTCTATTGTGGTTCCTGTGCACGTTCTTGGTCTCCATCAGCTCCCTCATGTCAATGAGTTTGCTCAGAACGAGCTTCTTCAGGTCTGGTGTGTAGTCTATCTCGTGCTGGCTGCTCTCATATCTCAGCAATCCGAATGGAGGGGGTTTGCCGTATTCCTCTTCCAGTAGAAGGCAGTAAGTGGC
>JAZGCT010000128.1:0-3057 GCA_036477085.1 Thermoplasmata archaeon
CTACTGGCAGACCTGGATTTCGAGCCTGACCTGAACCAGCCAATATCCACGTTAAGTGGCGGAGAGCGTAGAAAGCTCGCAGTGGCCAAGCTCCTAGTGGCATCGCCCGACCTCGACCTTCTGCTGCTGGACGAACCGACCAACCACCTCGACATCGAGACCATAGAGTGGCTGGAGGCGTTCCTCCTCGATTACAAGGGAAGCATAGTGATCGTTTCGCACGACCGGTACCTGCTGGACGATACGGTGGAGAGGGTTTTCGAGCTGGAAGGTCACCGCCTGAGGACGTACACCGGGGACTACACCGATTACACGCAGCAGAAGGAGTCCAGTCTGGCCATGAACCAGAAAGCCTACCAGAAGTACCTGAATGAGAAGGAGAGAAACAGGGCGATAATCGAGAAGCTGAAAGGTAGGAATAGATTCGATGCCCAGATCAGGAGCCGCCTCACCCGAATGGCAAAGGTTGCGAAGGTTGACGACCCGGTCATCAGGGAAAGGGTGGTGAGGTTCAGATTCAAGGAGGCGGGTGTTCACTCAAGAATCGTGGTGGAGGCGAATGAGTTGGAGATGAGGTTCGGGGATAACTCACTCTTCAGCGGGGCGACTTTCGAGATAGAGAACGGCGACAAAGTCGGCATCATCGGCCCAAACGGCTGCGGCAAGACCACGCTCCTGAAGCTCTTTCTGGGCGAGGTGCGGCCCACTGGTGGCAGCATGACCCTCAGCAAGGTAACCAAGCCCGGGTTCTTTGATCAAGGGCACCTTTCCCTGGACCCGGAAAGCGACCCTATCCAGGAGCTCCAATCGCTCGACAGCAAGATGCACGAATTCGACGCAAAGGCCCTGTTGGGGAGGTTCCTGTTCAAGGGGAATATGGTCCGGCAACAGGTCAAGAAACTCTCTGGTGGCGAGAAGGCTAGGCTGTCGATACTGAAGCTTGTCCTATCACCGTTGAGCCTCCTGCTTCTCGATGAACCGACAAACCATCTGGACATACCGGCGCAACAGGTGGTCGCTGCCGCGATCAACAGCTACAAGGGGACAGCTTGCATCGTCTCCCACGACAGGTACTTCCTGGATTCGGTGGCCAACAAGATCCTCAGCTTCAGGAGTGGGAAACTGGAGTTGTTTAGCGGTAATTACACAAACTATCGCGCACAGGTAACGAGCGGAAGGTCAGATGCGCAGGTCGAAGCGGGGGTAGAATACGTGGTGGACAAGAAGTTCACGGACTGGTACACCGGGCGACGATACTTTCCTGGAGACATCGTGGAGATATCAGAGGATGAGTTTAACAATTTCCGCTGGGCGCTGGAGACCGGAAGACTAGTGCCTATGAAGCGGAACGAAAGAACCGAGCGGCGCAAGAACAGGAGGAATGCAGCATAATCTCTCCTATTCCTGCGAGCGATTCTCTTTGCCTTCATCGTGAATCTCCTCGATGTGAACCCATGGAGAATTGAAATTCTCCATCGGCTGCCTGTTGCACGAAAGAATGTCGTCTTCCTTTTCGTTCCACGACATTTGTGGCTTCCCCAGCTTCTGATTGTTGGCGAACGCTAGTACCCAACGAAAGTGTAGGTCGTTGTGGCACCATCAATGGAGATTTGATATCCCTCGCCCTGAAGGGCATCGACATCATAGACGCCCTCAGGCATCTCTTTTGCATGCAGCTTCCAGTAACCCTTCATCAGATGGATCATGCCCACAATGTTGGGGATGTTGTCACAATACCAATCCAAAGAATGAGCTTCCACAGTCTTCAGTGGAAGTGCAAAGGTATCGGAACCTGACTGATATTCTACTGTGAACGCTCCAACACTGTATGTGCCGCTTCCTGGTTCTCCTAAGGGATCTATGGGAATAACCATGTAATAGTATTCGCTTCTCCCGCTTCCGATAACTCCTGAATCGATCCAGTGAGTATTTGTTATATTCGCTATCGGAGACAATGAGAGATCGTGAAGACCGTTCCTCTTTTCACTTCTAAAGACGAGATATCCGATTGCCCCAGTTACAGCTTCCCAACTCAAATTGATATTATTTCCCTCTATCTGGGCGGAAAGACCTTTTCTGAAAGCGATGGAGTCTCCCATTCCTTCGTGATATCTTATCATTGAGGCAGGATATCCGCAGAAGGTGAAGTTGATCGGGGACGAAAGGGATATCTCGTAACTGTCGCCCATCATCGTTGGAATGTCGTTGACACCTTCACCCATAGCAGGATAATGGGTCACCCAGTGACCGGTTGCATTCATCCACCGGACGAACTCAGCTCCTGGTATGTTCTCGGAGAACCAACTGACGTTCCTCTTCACAAACGGTTCCAAGGGAAGCGAGAAAGCATCTCGTCCTTCGCGAAAGCTTTCAGTCCATTTGCCGGCAGTGTTGCTTGTTATGCTCTTTCGGCCATCTATGTTCGCTCCCCGAACGACATAGTAATACTCCCGTGGAGAGCCAGGTCCGCCAGCTCCAACATCGGTCCAGTTCGTTCTGAGAGGGTTCGGGTCCAAGAAAGTGTCAAACACCGGGGAAGTGAAGTCGAATTCCCTTGGGTCGTTATGTCTGTAGACAAGATAGTAGTCAACAAGCGGGGATAGAGGCGATTCCCAGTTCAGTAGTATGTCTTCTCCAGTTGCTGTGGTGTTGAGATTCCTAGGTGCGGGTATCATTGCAGGTGCCTTTCCATATACAGTGACATCATCAACAAGCCAGCCCAGGAAGATGTTATTCTGTCGATCAATCGTGTCAAATCTGAACTCTAGCCTGATATTTTGTCCAGCGTAGGCGGAGAGGTTGATAGTCATCTTCCACCAGCTATCCTCTGTGGTGTCATACGGTCTAGATGTAATCCTATGCCATGTTCCATCATATACCCACAAGCGGGCTTCGTCGGCCGCAGATTGCTGTTCGGTCTTGATCCTATGCCAGAAAGTCACAAAAAGGCTCTCGCCAGCTGTCGCATTCACTTGAGGCGTTGTCAGATTGCCCATGTTGCGAGTTGACTGAAGATACTGACCCGGCATATGGGTATAGTAGTTGCAAGTGTAGTTG
>JAZGCT010000129.1:0-2182 GCA_036477085.1 Thermoplasmata archaeon
TGGACTTGATCGAAAAAATGGTTGCAGAATGGCCAATGGATTA
The DNA here is from genome assembly GCA_036477085.1 of Thermoplasmata archaeon. Lineage (GTDB taxonomy): Archaea > Thermoplasmatota > Thermoplasmata > RBG-16-68-12 > SOIM01 > JAGLME01. The sequence continues at coordinate 44 of JAZGCT010000129.1, forward strand.
GTTTCTGCAACTCCCCACCGTAACCTCCATCCCCTCTTTCATCGTGTACTTCGGCTCATAACCCAGCAGTTCCTTCGCTCTTGATATGTCCGCCCATGAATCCCTTATCTCACCCGGCCTCGGCGGTGCGTGCTCTATTCCCGCATCCTGGCCAAGAAGCTCGAACACCATCGCGGCCAGCTCATTGACGCTCACGGTAGACCCAGCAGCAACGTTGAGCACCTCCCCATCACTAGCCTTGTTCTCCGCGACCAGGAGGTTGGCCTCCACGGTATCGCGAACGAACGTGAAATCCCGGACCTGGTTGCCATCGTCATACACCTTAAGTTTCTCTCCGGCCATGGCCCATGTGATGAACCTCGGTACAACCGCTACATACTGCGACTTCGGGTCCTGCCTCGGCCCGTACACGTTGAAGTACCGCAGGGAGGTCGTCCTCAGATCGAATATCTCGTTATAGATCCGACAATAATGCTCGACCGCCAGCTTGCTCACCCCATACGGTGAGATAGGCTCTGTCTCCATGGTCTCCGACTTGGGCAAGGTCTGCGATGCCCCATAGACCGAGGATGATGAAGCGTAGATCACCTTCTCCACGTTGTTCTCCCTGGCGGCCTCGAGAACGTTCAGGCTTCCCCTGACGTTGACCTTGTTCGTCATCACGGGGTCCTTGATGCTCCTCTCCACCGACGGTAGCGCCGCCTCATGGAACACGTAGTCGATGTCCTTCATTGCCACTGTCAATAGGTCCGGGTCAAGGATGCTCCCTCTGTGCAGCTCTATTCTGTCCAGGAAGGTCGATATGTTCGCCTCGCTCCCAGTGCTCATGTCGTCAATGACGCGAACATCGTTCTCCCCGGAAAGAACCTCGGCAATGTGCGATCCAATGAAACCCGCGCCGCCGGTCACCAGGACATTCTTCCCTTTCAGAACCTTGTCCTCCCTATTCCGCGGTACACCATGTCATCCGGTACGTCGTCTGGGTCATACACGTTCCTGGTGTCGACGATGACGCAGTTATCTGCGGCCAATTCCTGGATCTTCTGCAATGGGATCTCCCTAATTGAATCATGATCGGTTGCGATAAGAACACACTCCGCTTTCGCCAGCGCGCCCTCCAAGGAAGAATTGCCTATCCCAAGCAGGTCGTTGATTGCATCTTCCTCGACTATCGGGTCATGGACCCTAATGTTCGCACCCCGCTCCTGCAACCTGCTGGCGATCTCAATGGAAGGGCTCTGCCGGGTGTCTCCGATGTTGGGTTTGAAGGCAAGGCCAAGTACGGCTATCTTGGAACCTTCTATCGATTTCCCTGCTTCCTTCAGCCCGTCCTCAATGAGCTCCACCGTGTGCATCGGCATCGAGTTGTTCACGTACCGCCCTGCAAGTATCACCCTCGGTTCGTAGCCAAGTTCTCTCGACTTGTGGGTCAGGTAATATGGATCCGCAGGTAGGCAGTGTCCTCCCACTCCGGGACCCGGATACATCTTGATGAAATTCCACTTGGTGGATGCCGCCTCAATGACGTCTATGACGTCCACGCCCATCTTCTCGAAGATCAAAGCCAGCTCGTTGAACAGGGCGATGTTGAGGTCTCTCTGGACGTTCTCCACCACCTTTGCAGCCTCGGCGGTCTTGATGTTCCTTACCAGGTACACTTCCTTGACAATGGAATCGAAGAGCAGTTTGACAACTTCCGACCAGGCCTCCGAATTCCCGGCCGCTATCCTTACCATCTTCTCCATGGTGTGCTCCGAGTCCGCGGGGTTGAACCTCTCGGGGCAGTAGCCCAGTCCGAAATCTTCTGGCGTCTTAAGACCCGACTTCTCAAGTATCGGCTTCACCACTTCCTCTGTCGCCCCAGGATAGGTAGTGGACTCGAGGACCACTAGCTGACCCTCTTTCATCCCTTGTGATACAGATTCGGACGCTGCCATGACATAGCTCAGATCAGGTTCCTTGGCATCGGTGACCGGGGTAGGAACCAGGATGGAAATGACATCGCATTCGGATACGGCGCTGGGAACGTCTGTGGTAGCCTTCAACTTACCTTCCAGCCCCTTCAGACGTGCGTCAACTATCATGTCCTTCAGTGGGGATTCGCCCCTGTTGATCGCGTCCACCTTTCTCCTGTCCACG
>JAZGCT010000013.1:0-6018 GCA_036477085.1 Thermoplasmata archaeon
TTTCCAATAGCGACTCAAGGTCATTGGTCCTGATCTCCGATTCATGGGAAACCATCAGTCCCGTGATGCCAATGCTCGACACCACGAAAATAGCCACAACTAGGCTCGCAACGCGCTTCTTTCTCACAACCAGCTCACGTATCTTCTTTGAAATCGTTCTCATCCTTTTCCTCCTCCCGCATACTTATAGATCAAACACCCCTGCCTCATACTCATAAAGGACCTATCTAGAGCCCTCTCGAGACCGTCCGTGTTCGACACTCGTTGATTTCGATAAATCGAGGTTCTATTTAAGTACAGATTATTCTGATTTTCGGAAGAACGTAGGCCTCTAGTATTTAAGTGGGAGGGGATGAGAGTGGTCGAATGCTGATGGATCTTGAGCTGCTAGGCCCGGCACTTGGCGCCAAGGATCCGGTTCGAAGGCTAAGGTTGAGAGACGTATGGCTCTCACATGAAATCCTCCGAGGGAACGGTCTCTCTGCGACAAGGACGGGATGGTCTCGAGCTTTCTCAACATCCCTCTTCGCCAACAACTAGTATATATTCTTTGTTTTTCCGAATTTCGGAAAAACGTAAGTCGAGGGTAAACGACTAAATACCTGGGATATATCGCTTTTCCCAGAGGTGTCCATATGACGGAATATGAAGCAGAAGTCGTAGCTAATCAGCCTTGGAACGAAGAAGGTACCGCGGATGTCACTCCAAGACCCCCGTATCCGAATACTAGTACGTTCAGCCTCCCCCTTGAACATAGGGAGTCTAGCCCGGTTACGGTGTTGAGGAGCGAGTATCCCAACGGACTTGTGATAATACCCACAGACACTCCTCCAGCGGGGGATCCCGCAATACTCCCCTTGGAAGTCAGCAGTGGAGATAGTATCGTAATAAACGACAGTGGAGATCATCAGAGTTGGCCCACGGGAATCGTGGCCAGATTCACCGGGTACTGAGCGTTCGTAGGACGTTTCTCACCTTGTTGACCCTGGCCTGATTGCCAAGCTTGTCAAATGCATCCAGGGCTTGTTTCAGCTTGTCCTTGGCTTCCCTATCATTGCCTCTGTCGATGTCCACGTATGCCCAGTTCAGGAAGCCATCCCCAAGTTCATATGGAAGTTCGAAATCCTGGGCCACTTGAACCGCACGACCGAAGTATCTGTCGGCTTCGTTCAGTTCTCCCACGAGCCGGTGGGTGCAACCCTTCTGAATGTTGATGCTGCAGATCATTCTTTTCTCGTCGAGCTTCTCGGAGATCTCCAATGCTCGTTCCAAATAGACCAAGGCCTTCTTGGGTTCCCCCTTCTTGTTGTACACGCCCGCCAAGTTGGACAGGCTGTAGCCCTGCATCCTCAAATCGCTGTTCCGGTTAGCCGTCTCCATGGACTTCTCGTGCCACTTCAGAGCCTCATCCAAGTCTATGTAGAAAGCAGTCGCTCCCGCATTCGCATAGGCTCTGGGCAGTTCATCGTACTGTTCCAGCTCCTCGAAGGTCCGTATAGATTCTTTTATCGTTTCCATAGAATCCTTGTAGCTACCTTTCTTGCCATACATTCTGCCAAGTGCCAATTTGGCCCTAGCCTCAAGAGCTTTTTCGCCAGCGCTTTGAGAAGTTTCGGCAGATTCCTTGTACTTTGCCGTGGCCTCGTCGTAGTTACCTCTATCCTCGTTGATCGCTCCCATGTAGTATTGGGCCTCAGCGACCCCGCTCAGGTCGTTCGCTTTCAACGACATCTTTAGGCTCTCAGAAAACTCGGACTCCGATTCATCGAATACTCCTCGGGTATATTGAAGGAGGGCTAGCATTCTCATGGATTTCGAGAGGTTCTTGGTGTCGCCCAATGCGGAAGCTATGTCCATAGACCTCTTCGCGTGGGTCTCAGCCTCATCCCACTCACCCAATGTGAAGTTGATGTCCTGGAGGTCGCAAAGGATCTCGACCATTCTCTTGTTCTCATCCTCCCCCCTATCCTTCCCTTCGAGATCCTCCAGTTCTCCTGTCAATCCAAGGATTGTGCTTCCGACGATATCGGCTAGAGAACGTAGCAACCTGGCTGCCTCCATTCCTTTGTTTGTGAGGCCGACATACGAGTGAGGAGGATAACCCCTCTCCCTCCTCTTGTGAAGGAATCCGAGCATCCTCAGTCTGTCAATCCCGGAGTAGAAGGTCTCGTTGGCCAGGTCAAGGTCGGACATTACCTTGCCGACCTCCACCTCGTCCTTGTCCAACAGGTAAACTGCAATGTCCAAAGTTCTGGGAGGTCCGCGAAGCATGTCGAGTGGCGTTTTCCGCATGCATTTAAGCTATTTCGTCTGCCTATTTAAATCATAGATATTCTGGATTCCAGAAAAATATACCTAAATACGCTTCACTGTTTACCTTTTATGCACTAGACTCTAACTCACACTAAAAGAGAAACTGACACAGGAGATTGAATATGACAATTAATCTCGGAGGGGCAGAATTCGAGGGACCGTTCCCGATGGAAGATTGGAACCCACCCAGAAAGGCTGCCGTCTACGCCATAATGACGAGACAGGACCCGACAGGCAGACAGGCATCGTACTTGCCCATCTACATCTGGCAGTCGGAGAATCTCGACGAGAGGGGCTTTCTGCGCTCCCATCACAAGTTCGGTTGCTGGATAAGAGAAGCTAGATCCACGGGGAGCCTATTCATCGCGGTTCATCCCATGCCAAACAGTACCGAGGCCGACAGGCAGAGGATTGAGAATCAGTTGATCTTCAAATACAAGCCAGTCTGCAACGACTGAGTCTGCCTTCGGAAGCAGAGGACGCGGCATGGACAACCGCTTCTTCCGTTGCCAGGCTCTTTCAAAGGGGATCGAGGAGGTGAACACTACGGCAAAGAGAAGCAAACCAGAACAGAGCAAGCACAACCGTGCGGTCAAGATGGAGGCGAAGAGATACGAACGAAAGGGATGGAAGGTTCAGGCCGACCTACCTGGCTATCCCAAACCTCCGGAGATTGGAGGCAGGAGGCCGGATATCAAAGCCACGAAACCGGGAACTACCTGCACCACAGAGATTGAAACGCCCTCATCCATGAAAAGCGATAAGGATCAACATTCCACGTTTCGAAGACACGTTGGTCAGAAACGTAGAACCAAGTTCATCTTGAAGGAAACGAAATAGCGAGGTGATAAGAATGCCGAAAAAGGCAAAGATGACAAAGAAAGACGCAAGCAGAATCCAGAGCCGCGCCGACAAGACTGGAAAGAATCAGGACTTCAAGGCGAGGGCGCAGAGGGCTGCTGACAAGAAGAAGTAGACACGGATAGACGTCAAGAGAACATCAACAGGGGCATTCTGGATGAACGCCTCAAGAAAATGGAGGGTGGAGAATATCCTACCTCCAACTCCATTTCCACGGATCGCTGGGTACGACATCTCAGGATTGGTGTGTGATGCACGAAGGGAGCCAAAACTAGCTACTCAACTATTGGAAGGAATTGAAATGTCGGATGTCAAGGTTGTAAAGGAGCTTGTCGGACTTCTGAAGTCCCCAGTTAGACTGGTTGAGTATCTGGCACGGTTCAAGGGAAAAGATATCGTTGCATTCCTTCAAAATGGCTCCACGATTGAGGGAAAACTGGTCAAGCACACCCTCTTTCTGGGAGACTACGCCATCATTGTCGAGACCATTTCTGGGAATCAGGAGACCATCCGAGTGAAGGACATCTCCAGATTTGTGCGGTTGAACCCGGGTGTTCGACCTATAAAGATGAGACCAGGACCTGCGGTGTTCTCTTTCATGGTCAAGCCCGAAAAACGATGGGAAGATACTGAAAGGCTATTGTCTGCTGTCAGGCGAAAAGTAGAGGAAATGGCATTGGTGCGAATGGAAGAACCTGGACCCTCTCTTGTCCGGTTCAGTCTCGATGGAGATTCTTCCTTCGTCGAGTGGACGATCGAGATTGGGGAAATGGGGGAGCTCAGAGAGGAGCCAGAATTCTCATCGGTCTCTTCAAGTGACGACCAGACGCTTTCTGAAAATGCTCCCATCAATGGCTTCGTCTGTACCTCCGATGTGGATTCAGGAGGTTTCAAGAAGGCTTTCAAGCGCTTCTCAAAGAATGCTTTTCTCATAGCAAATGCAGTCAGTGAGCTTGACCAAAAGGTCTCTCTTCGAGTGTCATTCGCCCTTCTTTCCAAAGGGGATGCGATTCACGTTGCCGTGCAGAAGTTGCTGTCTTCAGCTTTGCCACAAATGAGATTTGAACGCATTCAAGCTTATGTCGAAATGACAGAGGGCATGGCCCTCATGGTTGAAGAAGGAAAGCTCGTGGCTTATGGAGCCCCAGAGGACTTGTGGAATCTGATTGATTCGTCACTAGGTGGTTGAATGGCACGTGGAACGTTATCAGCATCGCTTCGCCGGATTGGCACTCCGACAGAACTCGCCAGGCGGTATGAGGGCGAAGAAAGCATCGCAGACCAAATCGCTTCCTACAAGCTTCAGCGTTCAATAGAGATTGAGGGAGCCGAACTGATCCTGACCACGAACTTCCCCGATGTGGCGGTTCACCCCCGTCAGAATTACGCAGAAACTGGGTCCTATTCAGAGATATCGGGTATGTTTGCGCGGGACTTTCCTCTTGAAGTGAACACTCGGGAAGGCCCTCGCACGATAATAGCGGTATCTAGGTCCTCCTTCTCCTTCCGTCCAGAAACAGGTTTGGCCATCTATTTCGGCGCTTCAAGCGGAGCAGACGACTTCGCCTGTGCCCTCGCTGATGCCCTGCTAAGTGATTGGAATAGGTTCACGCCAGTCCTCTTATCTTCTGACGATTTGAAAAAGATCAGAGAGCGTGCCAGGAACATTCGATATGTCGGATACCGTAACAACCCAGATCCGAATGTTCGCAACATGTCATACGGTGGCACACACGTGGAGCAATCTTCCGACGTGAAGAGAGCCGACCGCAATGCTGAACTCCACAGAATCATAATTGAAATACTGACATCTGCCGGCAAGAGAACACTTCAAATAATGGGGTCCGGCGGGATTCTGGGATACGGTACGGATCCTGAGCAGATAGAGGACGTGGTTGACATAATAGAAGGAATTGCCTTCAGTTCGGACTGAATGGGATGAAGCTTTCATCTGGTGCTTCGCCAAGACAGGAGTGGTCATGAATCTCAAAGACCTTCTGAAAAGATTTAGGAGCCTAATCGCTGCATCTTTCAAGCTTGAAAAGATGAAACCATTATCGCAAAACTTCCAATCGGCATTCGACAGATGGTTCCTTGATTGTAGGGTCATACTCGAATCCACATTTGGAAAGGAGCACACCTTCTATGAGGAGTTTCAAAAGGCGTTTGAAGTCGGGGAGAGAATCAGATTGTCTATGCCACTGCTCTCATCAGTTGAAGTTCCCAGACCATTCATCTCAAGAACACATAGGAATAACATCAAGAGGGGGAGGTTGATCCTCGAAACCGCTTTGGACAATTTGGAGCATGGGTATATTATTGACATCAAGCAACTGGTATCTGCTGAGATCTTCGACTCAATACTCGACCAGGCGAAATATCTTCTCAGAAAGAACTTTGCGCAGAACGCGGCCGTCTTGGCGAGAGTCGTCATAGAAGATCATCTACGGAGTATTTGCGCGGGGCCTGGAATCGTCGTGGGAGTGAAGGAAAAAGCTTCTTCGATGAATGACAAACTCCTCAGAGAAGGTCTTTATGACAGACCGAGATGGAGAAAAGTATAATCATGGTTAGATATGGGAAATGCAGCAGCACACGGAAGGACCGTCAGAAATGATGAAGTCGCAGAAATGCTTGGAGAGATTGAGAATTTCATTGGATGGACAAGCTAGATTATTCCCACGCAAAAGGAAGGTGTGCTTGCTAACAGGCTAAGGAATACTCTTTTTGTTTCTTATTTGCTCTCTGCCACAGGTCGGACAGAATCTCATTCCTGGAAGAACCATACTCCCGCAGCAATTGCAGTGTTTTTCGACATCGAAATTGGTCGACCTCGAGTGATCC
>JAZGCT010000130.1:0-3561 GCA_036477085.1 Thermoplasmata archaeon
CTCATTTCTTCTTGGTGTTCTTCTTCTTTGTTGGACAGTCTGGATTGATGCAGATGGTTTGTGGTTCTTTGTTATACCTTATGTGATCGACCATTAGCGTACCACAGTGCTCGCAGTCTTTGTCGGTGGGGAGAAGCGGGCCGTATCTGGGTATTGCCCAAACTGTGTTTTTACATTCTGGGTAGTTGGAGCACCCCAGGAATCTCCCCTTTCTGGAGTGTTTCACAATCATGTTGCCACCACATATCTTGCACTCCCCCAAGCGTCTCGAGGGACATCCGGGGTCAACACAAATCTCATCTCTGTTTCTTCCGTGAGGAACAGATATCTTCGGAGCACCGCACACGTCACACACATCATCCGTTCCCTTAGCTCCTCTGGGCAGGTTGTATGTCGCTGTGCAATTGGGATATCCTGAACAGCCAATGAACTTGCTACCTCTACGAGAACGCACCATTCGAAGATCTCCTCCGCACTCCTTGCATTTGCCTATCAAGTTCTGATTCAGAAGCGCACCTTTGATTTCAGTGCCGATGGCTTCCTCATGAGCCTCGAGAACCTCAAGCGTATCCACCAACATCTTCTGTGATTCTTCAACGACCTCTTCTAGGCTCTTCTCACCCTTCGCTATACCAAGCATGTCCTCTTCCAGTTTTCTCGTCATGTCCGGCTTCGCAATCTGGTTTGCGTGCTCTTCCAATGTGTTGATAAGGGCGATGCCAGCGTCGGTTGGTCTGAGGTACTTCCCTTCTACGTATTCTCTTCCTATGAGTTTCTGTATGATCTCATGACGCGTGCTTTTGGTTCCCAGTCCCAAGTTCTCCATTTCTCTCAGCAAATAACCCTGCGTGAACCTGAACGGAGGCTTTGTCTCGTCGTTCTCCAAGTCCACTTCGTTTAGCTTAACATCCTCGCCTATCTCGAGCGTGGGAAGGTGTGCCTCTTTGACTTCTATATAGTGATAGTACTTCTGCCAACCTCTGTCGAGAATCTGGGCGCCCGAGGCCTTGAACTTCTCTCCTTCGACCTCAAGTGTTGCCTTAGAAACGTTCAGAACCATATCCGGGGCCAGAGTCGCAAGGAAACGCCTAACGACCAACTCGTAGATGTTCCAGTTGTCGCCCTTCAGCTTCGTCTTCTTAGCTCCAGCTACCGGGTGTATGGGGGGATGATCTGTAGAGAGCTTTCTACCTCTGGTCGGCTTCAGCTCTTTTTGAGCGAGGATCTCCTTTGCCTCTTTAGATAATGACGATTCCTTCAGCTTCTCCAAAATCCTTCTCAAGCCCAGTGTTCTTGGGTATACGGTGTTGTCAGTTCTGGGATAGCTGATCAGACCTCTGGTGTACAATCCCTCTGCGATCCTCATCGCCCTGGATGCCGTATAGTCTCGCCTGTTCGCCTCCAACAGGAATGTTGTCGTATCGAAGGGCGCGGGGGGTCTTTTCAACTCCTTCCCCGCCTCGAACTCCTCCACTCTTCCCGACTCCGCGGATTGGACCCTCTTGAAGACATCTTCCGCCTCTTGCTCCTTCCAGAACCGTCCTTTCGTATGTCTGGCTTCAAAGACACTGTCCTTCTTGAATTGTGCCACAATCTCCCAGAAGGGTTCTGGAACGAAGGCCTGAATCTCCTTCTCCCTATCGACTATGAGGGCCAGGGTTGGGCTTTGGACACGACCCACTGAGAGGTAGTCCTTGCCCAGTTGCCCCGTGGCTAATGAAATGAATCGGGTCAGGCTTGCGCCCCAGGCAAGATCGATGAACTGTCTTGATTTTGCGGACAATGCAAGGGGATAGTCGATATCCACCAGCTCCTTGAAGGCACTCTCTATCTCGTGTTTTGTTAGCGCGCTGAATTTTGCCCTTTTCTTGGGAATGTCTATGATTGAATCATCTAGAAGGTCCAGGACATCAACACCAATCAGCTCACCTTCCCTGTCGAAGTCAGTGGCAACGATGATCTCATCCACTCCATCCAGCATGTCCTTGGTCGCAGCAACTATCGATGGTGCCAGAATCTTCTTTTTAGGTTTGGCCCTGGCCAACTTCTTCAAGTTGTCCTTTCTCCATTGGCGATACTCCTCGCCGTAGTCCAAAGTGACTATGTGACCTCTCAGCCCTATCACAGAATACTCGTCCCCGTTTCTCTCAAAACTCCACACAGGGATCTTGTTTATGGTCTTCTTCTTCGTTTGTCCGTCCGAGAGTATGTAAGATATACGAGATGCTGAGATGTTTTTCTCGCATATCACTAGTTTAAGCATTGCTCCCGTTCAGTAGTAGATACTGTATTTAATCGTTTGCCAAGCAGTTTTGAGCAGAAGAATCAATGACTGGATTGACCGAAGATCACTAAATCTGACCCATCAAAAGCTTGGAGATGTCCGAGGGAAGTGCTGCGACCGGCACCCCGACTTTATCGAAAGCCTTGATCTTGCTCTCCGCCGTTCCCCTGCCTCTTGAGATTATCGCGCCCGCATGCCCCATCCTCTTCTCCACAGGTGCGGTCTGCCCCGCGATGTACGCGAACACCTTCTTGCTCATGCTCGGAACGATCTCAGCCGCGTCCTCCTCGGCCGTCCCTCCTATCTCCCCCACCAGGACCACGCTCTCGGTCTGGCTGTCCTTCTCGAAAAGGTTCATGCCCTCGATGAAATTGATACCTATGACCGGGTCCCCGCCTATGCCCATGCACGTGCTCTGTCCCATACCGCCTTGGGTGATCCAGTCCACTATCTCGTAGGTCAGTGTGCCGCTCCTCGACAGGATCCCGACCTTTCCTTTGTTGAAGATGTGACCGGGCATTATCCCAATCTTGCACAGTTCGGGGGAGATTATCCCTGGTGTGTTAGGTCCTATGACCTTGACGTTCTTGGATTTCGCGTATGCCATTATTCTCATTGTGTCATGGAAGGGGATCCTCTCTGTGATAAGCACCAATAGTTCGATGTCAGCGTTCATTGCTTCATAACAAGCATCTATCGCGAACTTTGCTGGGACCAGGACCATGGAAGCTGTCGCTCCGGTCTCCGCCATAGCCTCTTTCACGCTGTCGAACACCGGAAGACCATGGACCTCCTCGCCGCCCTTGCCGGGTGTTACCCCACCAGCGACCTTCGTCCCGTACTCCAGCATCGCCCCTGCGTGGAACGTCCCTTGATGTCCTGTTATCCCCTGGATGATGACCTTGGTGCTGTCGTCGACGAGTATGGGCATCAGGAACCACCCAGCCTTACCGCTTCCTCAGCTGCTTCGGAAATGGTATCGGTCGGGATCATGCCAGCGTCTTTGAGGATCTCCTTCGCCTCTTTCTCGTGCAGGCCTTTTATCCTCGCGACCACAGGGATGTCGATATTCCTCTCCTCCAGCGCCTCCTTGACCCCCAAAGCAACGGTGTCGCATTTTGTGATGCCGCCGAATATGTTCAACAGGATGACCCTGGGTTTCGCCATCTGCATCAGGTAGAAGGCCTCCTTGACCTGGTCTTCATCGTCCGTCCCGCCCAAGTCCAAGAAGACGCCTCCTTTACCGCCTTTGGCGTTCAAGACATCCAAGGTCGCCA
>JAZGCT010000131.1:0-2808 GCA_036477085.1 Thermoplasmata archaeon
CAACTCCAACTATTGTTATCATCCTGTGAAAAAGACCCCTCTCTTCGTATTTATGTCTTGCTTCAGGAGAATCCGTACTCGCCAATAAGGGGAACGAACATGCACCCCCCGTAGGACTTCTTCTTGATCTTGTTGCCCTTTTTCTCGGCCAACACCAGGGTCTGCAGGTGAAGGCTACCCAACGGGATTAGCAACTTGCCTCCATCCTTCAACTGTTCCAAAAGTGGAGGAGGAATCTGCGGAGAGGCAGCGGTGATGAATATCCGGTCATATGGGGCCTTCTTCTCCCACCCGAGGGAGCCGTCGCCCACGACCATCACCACCCGCTTTTCCAGCCCACTTTCCTTGAGAACCTCCCTTGCCCTCTCCGCGAGGGCCTCGATCCTCTCAACCGAGACGACCAAGCCCTCATCTCCTACCATATACGCCGCCAGTGCGGCGTGGTAGCCCGAGCCTCCTCCAATCTCTAAGACCTTCTGGCCTTCCATCAGGTCCAGCTTCTCGAGCATCATCGCGACCATGTGAGGTGCTGAAATCGTTTGACCTTCGCCTATGGGCAGCGGCCTATCGGCGTAAGCACTTCCAAGTGCTCTGCGGGGTACGAAAATATGCCTGGGAACGGCCATCATCGCCTCGGCGACCTCCTTGCTCTTCACGTGGCCGCTGCGCTGCAGGTTCTTAACCATTCTCGCCCTATCTTCCTCTTGGCTCACCTGCCCACCTCCAGCCATACGTCTGCGAAACTGTCCACTACGCTGTCAACGAAGGACGATTTGTAGCTGATCAATATCCTAGCGGTCTCATCCGGATCGGCGACCCTATAGAACTTCTGCCTGCCCTTCTTGGTGGATTCCAGTATGTCAGCCCTCTCCAGCTTCTTCAGGTGAAATGACAATGTGGACTTGGATATCCCGAACTCGCTCAAGAGGTCCTGAAAGGAACAGTTGGGGTTCAGCAGGGCGTGGACGGTAATCCTCCTGGGCGTCTTCTGGCGCATGAGACCCAATGTCCTCTTGTCCGTGTGAGGTATCTCCTGAGAAACGAAATACCGGACCTTCTTACCGTCCTTCTCGGTGGAGAGCAACCTTTTCTTGACCAGGTATGCCAGGTGGTACTCCATGACACCCGTCGCCAGCTCGAGATTGCTCTGAATCTCTCTGAAGTACGCTCCTGGATTCTCGGAGACGAATCTGAATATCTTTCTCCTGTTGTCTAGCTCTAGGGCCTCCTCCATTCATCCGCCCCTATTTCCTCGCAATTGACAGATATAGCATCACGATGACTATCACATCGAGCAGCAGAAGCTCCCACCTCATCCCGAACTCATCCCAGGTGTTGGATATGACGCTGACCAGCAGCACGAGAGCTTTTATGAAGAAAAGAAGGAACGCGATGGAGACGAACAGGATCTTGACGCTCTTGACCCTCCTGTAGGAGAGCATCGATACTACGAACAGCAGGAACGACAACCCAGCAAGCAGAATGGTCAGGAATGGTTCTATGGTCATGGCGATCGTTGGAAAATCATATGTTGGGTAAAAAAGGTTTCTACTTGCCGTAATCCTTCGGGTATGTTCGACAGTTGCACCAAATCCAATATAACCCCAGCGAGGCTCTCCTATGTTTGAGGCTTTTCTATTATTCTGCCCACATAATAGAACCTCCTTCGATGAGGGAGGAAGCCTCCTCCATTCTTTTTAGAAGAGGGAGAAAATGAAGAGAACACTGGTAGCGGCACTAGCCATATCGGCGACCCTGGTGGTCCTCAGCATAGGTAGCTCAAGTGCTGATACCGGTGGAGGTGTAGAACCCCAAGACGATGGCAGCTACGAGTTATGCGGAAGGCATATCTGCTATACCTTCTTCGAGGAGGTCTTCTATGGCTACGCAGTCAACATGACCCATGATGGCCAGGTGACCAAATATCCTGTTTTTGAGAGGGTCCAGCTGGAAAACTTCCAAGCCACGGGCGCACCCACGTTCGGCGAGGGTGTCTTCACCATCGAAGGATCTTCGGGAACATCACGAGCTCACGACATTCCCATGGGAGTGATGAGCTTCGAAGCCAACGTCGCGGACACGGCCAACTTCCAGCTATCTGCCGACATGGGAGCCATATTCTCAGACAAGTCTGTTGTCATAGGTGCGGACGACTTCCGTGGGGACCTTGTATTGATGGGCGCTGGAACCCTGGCGAAGAACAACCAGGACATCTCCGTTCCCTTGCAGCCGGGTGACAGATACTACTTCCGTGCTTTTTACCTGTATGATGAGAGCCTTGGGTCTGACATCGCGGATGGCATGATAGCCGGTGAGATGTACCTGGAGCTGGACGGTCAGAACCTGATAAGCTCGGTGATAGACTACCAGGCAATCGACATGGAGGTCCAGTTCTCCGACGAAGACAAGGTTGAGATTTCTGCTCACGCCTCTTTTGTGGACGGGAGGACGGTCATACTGACCATAGACGACTCCGCTTTCGACGTCCCATTGAACAAGATGAAGGTGGAGCTGGACGGCAAGACACTCCAACTAGCAGGAAGTGTCAAGGATGTCATATCATCCGGTGAAGGGACATATTATGCCCTACATAACGAGGATTCAACACAGGTGTTCATCAACATTCCCCACTTCTCCCACAGAACGATAACTCTTTCAAGGATCGGACCTGAAGAGATAGGAATGGACTTCTATCTGGGTGCGGCAGCCTCTGTTCTACTTGTCGTCGCCGCGACCGTTTTCCTATTCAAGAGAAAGGACTAGGCCCAGACCTCTTTGATGCCTTTTGCGTATATCCTGACGATGCTG
>JAZGCT010000132.1:0-2180 GCA_036477085.1 Thermoplasmata archaeon
GTCACATTCATTGGTCACGAATAGGATTTCACCGGGGAAGGGGAGGATCTGACGAGAACCGTGGACGTTTACTACGATTACGTTTGTCCTTACACATACATCGCGTCAAAGAGAGAGCCCCTGCTGAAGGCCGAACTCGACGTTGACTTCAACTGGAGGCCCTGGGAGATACACCCGGAAAGGCCGACCCCGCCATTGATCCGGAGAAGCTTGACGCCGTCCTATATCACCGCATCTCTTGGAAGGGAGATAAACGTGAACTTCGCCCTACCGAAACAGAGGTCGAATTCGCGGAACGCACTGACGGGAGCGGAGATCGCAAGGAAGATGGGGAAGTTCAAGCAGTACCATGAATCGATCTGGCGCGTTCACTGGGAGAAGAAGAAGGATATTGCAGACGTCAGCATTCTGAAAGGGGTCGCCTCAAACGTTGGTTTGGACCCAGGTATATTCGAAAGGGAGCTCGCCAACCCGGAGTTCGATGGCATCCTCAACGAGAATGACAGGGAGGCCGAAAGGATCGGTGTGGATAAGGCCCCAAGCTATGTTCTCGGTAACAGAATAGTGGTCGGCAACATCTTCATGCGCGAACTGAAAAGGGAATTGGAGAGGTTCCTGCGAGGCTAGCGTATGTACCCGCAACTGGAACTGTCGAAATTGTCGACAAGCTCAAAATCCAAGCTCTGAGGTTGCCAGGCAACGTCCGGATACACAAGGCTCTGGAAGAACTGTGAATAATCCTCGGCCATCTTGGTGGCGAGGTGGTCAGGACCGAAGAGCTCCATTGTTATCTCGTGCGTTGTCGTTCTGGTGGAGAACTCGTCCACATCCCCGAGGGCGTGAATGTACTCATGAAGCAGAACGTGGAAGACATATGGCTTGTAGAGCTCTGGGGTCGTCTCCTTGATCCTGTCCATCGGGATCCTGTTCATCACAATGATGTTGGTGGCTACCGGATAGAAGGCTCCCAGGAACCCCTTCGGGTGGTTCCCCAGGTCACCGATCCCCAGCATGAGCCCGGCTCTCCTCTTCCTCCTGGTCTTGATGACCGCCAGCTTCACGAGCTCGAATATCTCAGGAAGGTCCTTTGCCTCTCTCAATCTCTCATCGAACGTTTTCGGCATCTGACATATCATTTGCGGTCTATCCTTTTAAGGTGTTGTTTTCACTCTCGGGAGTGACAATAATCAATACGGCCAAATTGAGAACGTGACCCAGATAGGCTGTGAAACACCTGGCAGGAAGACCTCTGTCGTTCTTGCCGCCGTATCCGTTTGACCACTGGCCTCGCCAAAGGACACTGAAACATCCATGTATCTGCCGTAAAGCTCGAATCGGAATCTGTCCTCGTCCACCAGTGATGACAGCGTCTGCACAATCCTGTGGTTGTACCTGCCAGGTCCCTCGAAGCTGCTCTCAGGAACTCCAGCCTGCATCAGAAGAAGCTCTTCCACCATCATATCCAGCACCGAGATGTCCTTGGACACGATCACACCCCCTTCGGCGTCCACATACGAAGCGTTGGGTACGGTGGATCCCAGTAGTGCATTTGACGTTCTCGTTGTCAGAGTATACAGATCACTGAACTCCGAAACCTCCTCGGCCTGCTTGAGGTGTGTGGACACTCCCAGGATCAAGGCCGAAGCGACCAAAAGGATAGCCAGGAACATGATGGCGTCAAAGGCAGCCGCCTGACCGTTCGTGTTGCTGACATTACCCAATCTCATGCCTCCCAAATGGTGATGCTCATCAACGCTGGGTGGTTTTGTCCGTATGCGTTGGATATGACGACCGGGACCGACGTTGTTCTTGATAGTTCGCTCTCTCCGACCTCTTCTCCCGCTGACCAGTTGTACTTCTCTTCGTACAGACCCACATCCGCTATGGTGACGTTGTAGTGAAATCCCAACATATCTGGACGGAAGGAATCATGTAACTTCTGTCTCCCCTCTGCATCAAGTCTGAAGGAGTCGAACCGGCCCAGTTCTGAGTCGAAGAGCAGAGATTCGAACGATAATATCGAATCGCAGAACGACTCCAATTGTTGGGTTAGGCGGTCCTCCTCCTTGCGCTCGGAATAAGAAATGAAACCCTCCGCAATCGTCATGAGAAAGATGAAAATGGCCACTATGACGACAAGTATCGCCGGGACCTCCTCGAATATGTCGACTGTTCCAGCT
>JAZGCT010000133.1:0-2841 GCA_036477085.1 Thermoplasmata archaeon
TAACGAACTGGCCACCGAAGAAGGAGACAATTCCATACAAGGCACGATATCGGTGACCGAGGCGCAGTGGGTAACGACGATGATCATAGTCGTTTTTGTCGTGCTGATCTTCGTCATAGCGATAATACTCCTGTTCAGAAGGAAGTTGGCCGGAAAGTTCCCCAAGCTGTTGTCCAGGAAGAAGAAACCTGAGAAGTCGAAGAAAAAGAAGAAGGTCAAGAAGTAGGCCTTCTCAGCTCTTTCCCTTTTTTATTTTTCCTAGATAGTCTGAGCTATCTTGAACCTGAGTATACCTGCCATGCCACCGAAGGTTTTCATGAAGATTTTTCCTTCCTCGGAGTCCTCGGATATCAGCTCGATGCTTGTCCCGACCTTCTCTGCAAGGTCGAAAAGGTGGTCTGTCAGGTCGATCTTGACCTCGTCCTTCACGGTCGATCCACACTCCGGACACTTGGAGCCATCCTTGACTTCACCCCCGCCCAAGCTCATTGTGGTACCGCACTTCGAGCATTCCAGTCCGGTGACCGATCCCTCCAGCCCTTCAGACAGCAACAGAACATCTATTGCGCCCATCTCCAATGCCCCCTTCACCATCGGCCCGTACACGGCCAGTCCACCGTCAGGCATCCTGATCTCGTTCATTAGCCTCTCGACGAGTCCCTTCTCCTTTACCAGTTCAAGATTTGAAAGCGCCTTCTTTGCCTTCTCGACCAATTCCTTTAATCCGTATTCGTCAGTGTATCCGGTGTCAAAGACATCTATGATCTTCTTCTTCAATTCGTGGTTCAGATACTCCTTCTCAGCGAAGAAGTCCTTGGTCGCACCCGGACCGCCAATGAGAATGCCCACAAGGTCCTTCTCGGACAGGAAGGACTCGTTGGCTATGTTACCCAATTTCTTGAAGTACTCGTGGGCAGCGAGCTCTATCAACCTCTCGAACCTCCTCGCCGACTGACCCCCCATCCTGTGCTTGCTGGGCACCAGTGATTGGAGGTTCCTGATGACGTCGATTCTCCTCCCTCTCAGCATCCCTACGGTCGCCTCGCTCCTGTCCACCACCACGAGCCCGTAATTGTCCTTCTCGAGAAGCATGTCCCTCAGAGGTTCGGTATAGAAATCTGAATCGCACCGGTAGACGAAGGTGGGTATGGGCTCTGGAGGTTCCACAACATATGAGACCATCTCGGTCTTATCGGCACCTATCCCCTTGTGGCCAACGAAGAATACCACGCCGTTCTCGGGAGGCTTCTTGAAGTACTTGAGCTTGCTCAGGATTGATTCTATCGCGCCCGTCACGTTCTTCCTGGTGGTCTTGCTTTTGATGTTCGAAGACTGGGAGTACTCGTTCCTCAGATGGCTAGTTACAAGGTGTATCTGTTTTCCCGACGGGACGTACAGTGAGATGAGCTCGGTGCCTCTGCCATGGGCTGACTCGATCTCGTCCAACTGCTTTCGGAATTTGTATCTTTCTCTGCTGGCCATCTCGGTCATTTCGGCCACCGATTGCTTTTTATCGGTTAAAGATGTTTTGGCCTTTAAGCATAGGGGAATCGGATGGACATTGTGGTGGTCTCCATCGGGGGTTCGGTCCTGATACCGGACGACAACGATTTTGAATATCTATCTGGCCTAGCGGAATTGCTGGTTGACCTTTCGAGCGGGGCGAAGTTGTATATTGTGGTTGGCGGCGGCAGGATCTCCAGGTATTACATCGAGCTGGGGCGCAAGTTCGGGACGGATGAACGCATTCTTGACGAGATGGGCGTGGACGTTACCAGGCTCAATGCCAGACTTCTGATTTCAGCCCTCTCAGGTAAGGCAAACGACCTTCCGGCGGAGACCGTGGAGGAAGCGGCAGATCTCGGTAACGATCATTCGATTGTTGTCATGGGGGGAACGACGCCCGGACACACTACGGACGGGGTCGCCGCCTCGCTGGCAGAGTTAGTGAAGGCGGATAGAATCGTGAATGCTACTGCCGTGGATGGTGTCTACAACAAGGACCCAAACAGGTACGACGACGCGGAGAAGATCGAGAAGATGTCCTTTGAGGAGCTCCTGGAATGCTGCAAGGTGTCGGACTGGAAGGCGGGACCGAGCAATGTGTTCGATGCGATGGGTGCGGAGATAATAGCCAGGAACGAGATTCCGTTGCTGGTCGTGAAGGGTAGGGATCTGGAAGCACTGGAATCGGCCATAAGGGGTGAATCTTTCTCCGGGACCACGGTCGGCGGGGAGTGAACCGATGACCTTCAGGGCTTTCATTTCCATCGATGTCCAACCCTCGGAACAAATGAGCAATTTTCACCAGGCTCTGAAAGAGACCAACGCCCAGGTAAAGCTGGTGGACCTTGAGAACACGCACTTGACACTGAAATTCCTTGGAAACACATCAGAAAACCACGTCCCAGAGATAGTGAATATCATGGAGGGTTCCATTGAAGGGATGGCCCCTTTCTCGATCTCGTTCAAAGCCACGGGAGCCTTTCCAAGCCTGAATCACATGAAGGTTGTCTGGATAGGCGTCCAGAACACGGACGGCATGAGATCCATCTCCGACTTCCTGAATGATGAACTCACGGTACTGGGATACAAGAAGGAAAAGAGGAGGTTCTCGCCACATCTCACACTTGGGAGGGTCAAAGGCGGCAGGAACAAGGAGCAACTTGCGCAGGTCATAAGCAGCTGGAAGGATGAGGATTTCGGGGAGATGGAGGTCGCCAACATCCGACTGAAGAAAAGCGTTCTGAGCCCTCAGGGGCCGACGTACTCGATCGTTCACGAAGCCAAAATCAGGAGTCCATAGAGAAGCATTGCCTACTTCTTCATCTCTTACAGAAG
>JAZGCT010000134.1:0-5155 GCA_036477085.1 Thermoplasmata archaeon
GTCAAGGAACTCGTACCCATCCAGCCAACCGCGCACTATTCAATGGGGGGCATACCAACAACCGTCACGGGTCAGGTCGTCTCGGATGAGAGGAACACACCTGTGACTGGACTCTTCGCGGCCGGAGAATGTGCCTGTATATCCGTGCACGGAGCCAACAGGTTGGGGACGAACTCCCTGCTGGATGCTGCTCTGTTCGGACACAAAGCGGCAGTGGCGACGATCGAGTACCTGAACAAAGCGGATTTCCATCCATTTCCCGAAGAGGTTAAGTTGGAAGCGATTACGCGTGTGAAGTGGATCAGGGAAACCAATGGTCGAGAGTCTGCTCCAAAGCTCAGACATGAGCTGCAGGAGACCATGACCCAGAAGTGCGGCGTGTTCAGGGACAGAGAGAAGTTGGAGGAGTGTCTCGCGAAGGTAAAGGAACTCCAAAAGAGGTTCGAAGACCTCGGAATCGGAGACCGGTCGAGATCGTTCAATACCGAAGTGACAGAGGCTCTGGAGACCCAGAACATGCTGGATTTCTCCGAGATAATAGTGTATGGGGCAATGCAGAGAGAGGAGTGCAGAGGAGCTCATTGGAGGATGGACCATCCCGGCAGGGACGATGAGAACTGGCTCAAGCATACCATAGCATTCCAGAAGGAGGATGGTGTCGAATTGAGATACAAGGATGTCGTGATCACGAGATTCCCTCCCAAGGAAAGGGGATACTGAGATGCCAGTGATAAACAAATCACAAATTCATGTTCTAATAAGAGCAAGGGGGTCAATAGACTAGGACACCCTATGAATAGAACCTATATATACTGAGAAATGGTAGGTTTGATTGGAGAACAGGGAGCGAGGAATCAGATGCCTCCAGACAAGGACAAGCGGTTCACAGAGGACTTTGTCCGCAAATGGTCCAGAGCGGGCGGCGGCAAGAAGAGCCAACTGTCCAAGAACGAAAGGATTTTGAAGACCCAACAAGGGATCCTCAGGAAGGACCCACGGAATCACAAGATATGGTTCGCCAGGGGAATCCTGCTGGCAGAGATGGGGCGCTTCGGGGAAGCCTTGAGGTGTTTTGATGCAGTCATAAAGCTCGATCCTATGAATAAAGCGGTCTACAATTCCAAGGCCTCTGCTCTGCTCCAGATGGGTGAGGTTGAACAATCCTCCATATGGTATAGGAGGGCTCTGGACATGAGCTCGGAGGAGGTCGCACCCGAGATCGGAGCGGCAATGTCAGAGCAACTCCCAGTGGAGGAGGTCATAAGAGAGATGATCGAGGAGTCCAGAGAGTGGGAGGAAACGGTAAGGATGAGAACGTGCCCCATCTGTGGCTCGAACATATTGTGGGAAGCCAAGATATGTCCAACATGCGAATGGGAGTTCCACGACGAGGACTATGAAGAACTGGCTTTTGATGAGAAAGAGATCAAGCCTGAAAGAGAGCTGACAGAGGAGGAGATGAGGGAGAGGCTCATTGGGAAGATAGAAGAATATCGATTGGAAGGATATGAAGTTTCACCAATTGTCAGGACCTTGAAGACGGAACCCCACCGTGCGAAGAGCGTGGTTGCCCAGTTCGAGGAGAACGTCGCCGAGATAAGGAAGTTCAAGAAGAACCTGGAATCCATGGAAACCACCGGTTTCGAGATGAAGCTAAAGGAAATGAATCAGTTGTTCCGAAGCCCATACAACATGTTCGCCATTCGGAAAGAATATGATAAACTCATCAGGCGTATCGAGGCTAGAGAGGCCAAGAGAACCAAACGGCCCAGGGCCAGAATCGGGAGAGAACCCCCCGCCACGGTAGGGCTCACGAACGGATTGAGGGGGCGTGTGAACGGCCTTGGAAAGGACAGACCGGTCAGGCTCACGAACGGCATGAAGGGAAGGGTCAACGGGATGGTGAACGGCCGGGGCAGGGTCAACGGCGTCACGAACGGCCTCATCTACCGCTTCCAGACCATGAAGACCGGGCTCGTGAACGGCATCACAAACGGCAACGGCATGACAAACGGCCTGGGTTCCATCAGATTCCAGAACGAGAACAAGCGAAAGAAATGGAAGTTGACCATCATCCCATTCATAGCCATCCTGCTTTTGACGACGCCATTCTTTGTATATACGGAGCTACCTGTTTCAGAGATCGAAGTGGACGGGGAGTTTGACGATTGGTCCGGGGTTCAGAAGATAGCATCCGCAAGGGACCTGTCCATTCCTGGGAACATTGACATTATCAGCGTGGCCGCGAAGAAGGACAACAAGTACCTCTCTCTCTACGCTGAGGTCGATAACATCGTGCTGGGCGGGAATCTGGCCACCGGGATCCCGGACACGATACATTTCTTGCTTGATGTGGACAGCGACGCATCCACAGGATACCGGGTAAGAGGAATAGGTGCTGACTACGTGATCAGGATAATGGGACATGGTGGAGTGGCCATAACCTCTAGTCTGTACAAATTCGGCTCAGATGCCGACCAGAACAACTGGTCCGCGTGGGATTCAAGCGGCCATGCACAAGCTGCGGTGTCCACTAAGATGCTCGAAACTCAGATCCTGTATAAATCCCTCATTGGGTTGGAGAAAAAAGTGTCCATATTAGTTCAATCATCATCTCATGACGGTTTTTCGGATTTCGCTGACTACGTCATCAGCGATCAGGAAGGTGTCCTGGTCATCGAGCAGTTCTGGAGCGATCAGGCCGAGGAGCTGGCAGGTGGCGGAAACACCATACTGACAATGACCGCACGCGCCCTGGGAAACAGGATGAGGATCAACTCACTCACGGCCTACCTGACCGGGGACGCAGCCCCAACCGAACTTGAGAGGATCAGGGTAATGGCAGCCGGAACAGAGGTCGATGCTATCAATTCCCCTCAAACCGGTACCCTCAGATTCACATTCAGCGGGATAACCGTTAACGAGGATGAGACCGTTGCTATCACCCTGGACGCCACGGTCAGGAGCGCAAGCGGCAACACATTGGGTGCAAAGGTCTCTTTTTCGAGTGACTTTGAGCTCTCTTCAGGAGTGGCAAGCTTGGAGGATATCTACCCAGAGGGCTCCATGGACTACATAGGTCAAGCTGACACCTCACAGATCAAGATCGATGGGGGATTTTCCGATTGGAACGGTGTGGAGATCGACCAAGACAATGTGACCGTTTCCAATCCCAACATCGATGTGACGGATTTCGCCACCAAGACGGTGCAAAGGCCATTTCCTTCGGTCAGGGTTGACGCTTTCTTCTATGTTAATGTGGCCGGGAGGATAGCAGGAGGCAGCCTCGTTCCCTACGCGTCCCCCGGCCCGCTCAAACAACTGGTCTATGTCCAGGATAGCGACAGAGATACCGTGCCGGACAACATGGACATCTTTCCATCCGACTTCGACAACGACGGCACACCAGACGTTGAGGAAGGTTCAGACATTGACAGCGATCAGATTCTCGACTATCCATTCGGTTCTGACTACTATCTAGAAACCACCATTCCCGTGGGTTACCCATCACCATACGGTGGAAGAGAGGTGAGAGTCTACATCGGTCCCAGGACCGTGCCGACGGTCACAGGGGAGGACTACATACGAGCCTTCGTGGACGTAGACGGCAATGTCGGAGGATATGCCATTGGTCAGATCTATGCCGATTACCTCCTTGAGATAAGGGGAAAGAACGGGGATATCAACTGGATATCGCTCATGGAGTTCAGTGGGGGGATGTCCACGACTGACTGGGACTGGACACCGACCGGAAGTGAAGTTTCGGCATCACTCGATATGCACAGGATCGAGGCTACCGCGGACGCAACCGATCTGGTTGGAGACCGTTTCGAGGTCGTATTTGAAACCTCGGACTGGGAGGATGAGAGTGACATGACGACAAATCTCTCAGGACGCGGAAGGTCGGCGACCAGAGGGTCTTTTGGTGACTATGACGCCAGGTTCATATCCCAGAACTATGACGCTTACATGACAGAGCTTGCTGACAAGGTCTCCTTCAGAACCGAAGGGAACGAACTTACATGGGAGGTCCCACGGCGGGTTATATGGGATGACGGAACTTCGGAGAGGGTCCTGGGCGACCTGGTCCCGTCCGACCTGGTCCTGTCCGAGGGCGGTGTCATCTACCCGAACGCATATTCAAGTCTGCCCGTTTCAATCGAGTACACATTCGAGAACAACGTGCTCAAAGAGAACTTCGTGCTGGACAGTGCTATCGCCGGTTTGACCGGAGATGGTCATCTATCCATGATGAGCCACCTGGGATACACTGACGGTCTAATGATAGAGACCAGTGGTACTGAATCAGGGGAATGGGCTGTAATCACCGATGGAATGGAATTCAAGGATGGGGACCGCACTATCTTCTCGATTGAAGCCCCCTATGCGATCGATGCTGATGGCGATGTTGTCGAGTGCAACTACCTCTACAGCTCCGAGAGACGATTGCTGGACCTCCGTTGCCCGGCAGAGTGGTTCGTGAGCGCTGAATATCCCGTGAGCATAGATCCCACAGTATCCACATACACACTTGAGAACGACGGAACGCTGGGTGAAGCGTCTGAGAGGTTCGGGTACTCGGTCGCGGTCGGTGATTTTGACGATGACGGATATGCGGACGTTCTGGTGGGTGCCCCTTACTCTGATTCCAACACTACAGATTCCGGTGCGGCCTACATCTACTTCGGCCCCTTCTCTGCGGGAGATACAACGCCGGACGTGCAGATTGTGGCGGGCAACACCGGAGCTCTTCTCGGCTGGGCAGTCGTCGCTGGGAAGTTCAACAATGATGACTATTGGGACGCAGCCGTTTCTCAGAAGGACAATGACGTTTACGTTTATTATGGAGCATCCAGTTGGAGTGCCTGGGTGACCTCACCCGATGTGACCTTTGATGAGAGTTTGATCACTGATGATGTTGGGGAAGAAGGCTTCGGAATGTCCCTGGCGGCCGGCAACTTCGACGATGATGGTACCCCGCTTAACTTCGACGACCTTCTGATAGGTGCTCCTTTCAAGAACATCGGAACGGGGCAACAGAATCCCGACGGGGCAGTTTACGCGTTTATTAGCGTGATCGGCTCCACCGAGACGGGAGAGGACCACCTGCTAAGGCCTGATAACGACAAGGACAAGGCACATTACGGTAACTCGA
>JAZGCT010000135.1:0-10667 GCA_036477085.1 Thermoplasmata archaeon
GGTTTTGTCCTCGGACCCCTTGTTCTGACCACTGTCGCTACGTTCGCCAATCCCGATAGGATAACCGCGTTGCCGTTCGTGGTCTGTTTTTTTTGGCTGGTCATAACAGGGCTCTTTCTGCTCAAGGCTGAGGATCCGGCCGGCAAGAAACGTGGCGTTGGTCCTGTGGTTTAGGCTTGGAGGATGATTCGAAATTACCCCAGACCGGTGTAAGGGTCACGTGTTCTCTCACAACACACCTTCAACATCCCCAACCTTGGGCGGCTTGTCTATCACCGCTTTCTTCCATCTGCCCAAGGATACCCATGCCAGGGCCGCCGCTGCGCTCGTGACGTTGCTTAACGCCATCCCCCACCAAAGACCTTCAATTCCATATCCAAATTGGAACGCCAGCAAGAAAGAGAAGGGAATCCTCATCAACCAGAGCCTGACGAACCCAAGGATCATCGTCGGTACTGTCTGGCCGGCCCCATGGAATGCCGAGAGCGAACTTGCATAGAGGCCAAAGAACATCGTGGACAGACCGAAAATCGTGAGATACGTCCCTCCCTCTGCTATCACCACGGGGTCATCAATGAAAACTCCATATATCTCCGCGCGGAAGACGAAGAACGTTAAGGTGCACACGAAGAGTATCAACACGGCCGATAAGATCGTCATGTGCAGTGTCTTCACAGCTCTATCCGGTTTGCCAGCTCCCAGGTTCTGCCCGATCATGGTTATGGCAGCGCCAGTGAGGCCCCCGATTATGACGAAGATGATGTTGATTATCCTGGTTCCGATGCCGTAGGCAGCGATTATCTCCTTCCCCATCATCGCGTCTGCTCCCGCCTTGGCAACGAACCCGACCATGACCAGGAAACCGAACGAGACTAGCGCCTGCCCGATGGACGCCGGGATGCCTATCTTGAATATCTGTTTCGCCTTCTCCTTATCGACCTTGAGGTCGGATCTGGATATGCTCAGGGTCTTCTTTGCGTTGAACAGCAGATAAAGGGCCAGCATACCTCCCACCGTTCGGGAAATGAATGTCGCGACCGCCGCCCCAGTCACCCCCATGGACGGGATCAGTCCCTGAACTCCGAATATCATAACAGGGTCCAGGATGATGTTCAGACCCACGCTCAGAGCTGAGATGTACATCGGTGTCCGGGTGTCTCCCCAACCGCGGAGAATGAAGGAGTAGGACATTATGACGAACATCCAGGGCATGCTGGCGAAGATTATCTTGATGTACGGTGACGCGAGGTCCTGGACCACCTGTTCGGCTCCAATGAATTGAAGGATGGAGTCGCTTGCCAGTATTCCCAGCATCGACACGATCACGCCGACAATTGTGAGTAGCGTTATCACCTGACCAGCGGACTTCTTGACCTCCTTCTCGTCGTTGGCACCAACGTACTGCGAGACAAGCGCCACACCGGCGACCGATAGTCCTCCGGCGACAGATATCAACAGGAATACCATGGGCCATGCGAGCGTTGGTGCCGCCACCGCTTCGACGCTAAGCCTCCCAAGCCAATAGGTGTCTATCAGGTTGTAAGCTATCTGGAAGAAATGTGTCGCCATGATGGGCCAGCTGAGCATGAATAGGGTCTTGAGAATGGGACCGCTGACAATCCTCTTCTGCATCTCTTCAGTCACTTTATTCTTCATTTGTTCCGCCTGATTAAAATCTCTAATCGTGCAAAAGACAAGTCTTCGAAATGGCTCACTTCGGCTGAAGGAACATTCCCTTCTTCTCTTTCTTTATCTTCTCCCTCAGCTGGATGAAACCGTCTATCAGGGCTTCAGGCCTTACGGGGCACCCTGGTATGTAGACGTCGACTGGTACCACTTTTTCCACGCCTTCCAGTATGTTGTAGGAATCGTAGTACGGGCCTCCGCATATGGCGCACTCTCCCATGGCGATCACCCATTTGGGCTCGGGAATCTGCTCGTACAATCTTCTTACTGAAGGTGCAACTTTGCGGCTCACCGGACCGTTCACCAGGAGGATGTCAACCTGTCTCGGGGTCGATCTGAACAGCACCCCGAACCTCTCTATATCGAACCTCGGCGAGAAAGAAGCCGCCATCTCTATGGAACAGCACATCAATCCCCAATGCAATGGCCACAGGCTGTTCCTCCTGCTCCAGTTCCACATCCTCTCGGTCAGGAAGTTTACGAAATCCTTCAGTCTTGTCTTCTCCATCGTCTTTTCAAAACCGTCCCCGATCCATCCCATGAGCTCTTCGGAGCTGATCCCGGCGATGCCCGTCTTCTCCTCGTTCAAATCAAAACCTCTTTCTCTTTCTTGAGGGAGACTCCCACCGCCAATCCGACCAGAAGGACGAAAAGGGCTATGGATGCGAGCGCCACGTAGCTCATGCTACTGTCGAACACCAGCGCCCAGAGAACAAGGAAGACGACCACCACGTCAAATGCCACGAAGAGTATCGCGTACATGTAGTACTGGAAGGTGAATTGTATGTGCGCCGTCCCTATCGGGATCTCCCCGCATTCGTAGGTGGAGTCCTTCAAAGGCGTCTTCTTCGTCGGGCGGAACAGTCGGTTTAGGAAGTAGGTGACAGGCGGAAAAATGATGCATATTATTGCGAAGACAAGTACGGGCAGATAGTCTTCCAGGAGCATCGGGGAAGGAATTGGGAAATCATTATAAAAAGTATTCTACCCCTCGAAAATCACCGAATTGCATGCGGATGTTAGTTCATGGAAAAACGAGGTGCCAGACCAACGAATTTCGCTCTTGGGATTATGTGAAACGACACGTCATTTCATTACAATCAAATGGAACCGGTTTGCTAAACATAACGTCGTGTAATCATGACACCGCCCTACGAGATCGATTCGCACAAGGTTCTCCCGACCATCAGGAGGGGTCTTACAAAGATATTGATGGAAGAAGCAGGGAAGAACCAGACAGAGGTTTCGGAGATTCTTGGGGTAAGCCAAGCCACCGTGAGTCATTATTCTAGTGACAAAAGAGGTCGAGCAACCCTCATTGACCGAGATCCCGACATCCAGAAGAAGATTCGGGCTCTGGGGGAGGATCTGACCAACGGGATTTCCACCTCGGCTCGAATAGATAGAATGTGGGTCATCTGCAAGCGGTTCCGGACCCACGTCCTAGACGAACATGATCGTCAGTCCTAGCCGTGTTACCGGGGCCACCCCAGCAGTCCGGCATGTTTCTTGGACTCTCTTACATTACACTATACATTTATGTTTTGCGTCGATAGCCAGCCTTCAAATGTCGAGATTATGACATGTGGCATTATTACACCGACATGTTCAACATTCAAACCCCCCACGACAGACAAAATGAACATATATCAAAACAAGTATTCAGAGAACCTTTCCAAGCGTACTATTGTCGGGGCTAGTGAGGATGAAGGGGACTGAAGTTGCGGAAGCGCTCAAGGAGCAGTTCGGAGACTCAGTCAGTGACATCGGATTTCCAAGGGAGGATGTGATCCGGGTCTCTGTCCCAAGGGATTCCATCCTTCAATTCTGCAGGTTTTTGAGAGACGAACTTCATTGCGAACATCTCAATCTTGTGTCCGCTGTTGACTGGCCCGAGAATTTTGAGTGTGTTTACCACATCACCTCCTATCTTGAGGAATACATGGTCGAGGTTCACGTGAAGATACCGAAGGACGATCCCAAGGTCGATTCCCTCAGCGAGGTTTGGAGAGCGGCCGACTTCCCCGAGAGAGAGGCCTACGACATGATGGGCATCACATTCGAGGGTCATCCAGATCCCAGGCGCATTCTACTGCCAGATGACGTTGATTATTATCCTCTGAGAAAGGATTTCGAGGGTCCAGCCGATGAATGATATGTGGATAAACCTGGGTCCGCAACATCCCATGAACCACGGGCTTTGGAACCTGAAGGTCCGTGTCGACGGAGAGATCATAGTCGAAGCCATCCCCGTCCTCGGATACCTGCACAGGGGCGTCGAGAAGCTCTGCGAGAAGAGGGACTACACCCAGATCATCCCCCTAATGGACAGGCTTTGCTACGTTTCATCCATGACATGGTCCCATGCCTACTGCATATCGGTAGAGGAGATGATGGAGCTCGAGATACCGGAGAGGGCGAAGTATCTCAGGGTCATCGCCCTGGAACTACAGAGGCTTGCCTCCCATCTCATGTGGCTGGCGGCTTTCTCCCCCGACCTGGGTCTGTTCTCGGCATACCTGTACTCAATGAGGGAGAGGGAGTACTTCCTTGACCAGCTTCAATCGCTGACCGGTGCCAGGATGAACCAGAACTATCCCAGGATAGGCGGTGTCAGGAACGACATGCCTCCCGGGTTCCCGGAGAAGTGCACCAAGAAGCTGGACTATTTCGAGAAAAAGCTGGAGCAGTACAAGCAGATCTTTGACGACAACAAGCTCTTCCAGATGAGGACGATGGACGTGGGATTCTTGAGCAAGGAGGACGCGATGGACCTGGGAGTCACCGGACCCACCCTCAGAGGGAGCAACTGCCCGATCGACATGAGGACCCACGATCCGTACGAGGTGTATGACGAGCTGGACTGGGAGGTTCAGGTGGGGAAGGAAGGCGACGTCTACTCGCGCTTCGTCGTGAGAATGGGAGAGATGAGGGAGAGCTGCGGGATAATCCGTGAGGCCTTGCAGAAGATCCCCGATGGCCCGGTAAGGGTAAAGGCTCCCAAGAGGCCAGAGGGTCAAGGTTTCAGAAGGACCGAGGACTCCAGGGGAGAGGCGCTGATATACGTCATCGGTCAAGGCGAGGAGTCCCCCTACAGGCTGAAGATTAGAAGTCCCATATTCGCCATCATGAGGGCGGTGCCAGTAATGTTGAAAGGCACCTCGATTGCTGACCTGCTCTCTATAATGGGAAGCGTTGATATTTGCATAGGAGACACTGACAAATGAGCTCGTGGATAAACCTGTACAACATCAGCTACGCGATCGGCGAGTTCCTGATGGGGATAGTGGCGGCCATCCTCAACTTCTTCGGTCAGTGGATCGGTCCTCTTTCTGATTTCGCCGACTGGCTGATGTCTGTCAACGTGCTGAATCTCGTTGCGATTTTCATCGGCGGAACGGCGGTGATGGTCTTCGTTTCCATAATCAACCTCTTCATCATCATGTGGATCGAGAGGAAGATGTACGGCAGGATTCAAGACCGCCGTGGCATCATGCTCCCCGGACCATGGAAGAAGACGCACAAGGGTACAGGCTTCCTTCAGAACCTGGCCGATGGGATGAAGCTCCTCCAGAAGGAGCTCATCATTCCCAAGAACGCAGATAAGTGGATATTCGATATAGCACCCGCCATTATTGCGACGACTTCCATTCTGGTCTTCGTTGCCATACCCTTCAGTGAGACCTTCTATGTGGCCAATCTTTCGGCAGGTCTCATATTCATCCTTGCGATTCTTGCCATCGCACCATTCGCGGTCGTGCTGGCCGGCTGGTCCAGTAACAACAAGTTCACCCTCATTGGCGGATTGCGCGGTGCGGCATTGATGTTGAGTTATGAGATCCCGCTAATCCTGTCCGTCATCGGCGTCATACTCCTTTCCGGCTCTCTAAATCCCATTGAGATAGTGCATGCCCAACAGCAGACCTCGATCCTTGGCGTTGAGAACTGGTACATCATCCCTCTGTTTCCCGCGGTGATCGTTTTCATGGTGGCGCTCTTCGCAGAGCTTGAGAGGCTCCCCTTCGACCTCCCCGAGGCCGAGGCAGAGCTCGTCGAGGGCTGGCTGACCGAGTACTCGGGTATGAGGTTCGGTCTGGTCTTTGTCTCCAAGTGGGTAAGGACGTATGCTGGGGCGGCGTTGATCACCATTCTATTCTTGGGTGGCTGGTCCGGCCCCGTTCTTCCTGGTGAGCTTTGGTTCATCATCAAATCCTACATCGTGTTCGTCATAATCGTCTGGGTGACGTGGTCGTTCCCGAGATCACGGATCGATCAGATCGTGAAGATAGGATGGAACTGGTTGATACCCATCGCTATCATCTCGATCGTTATCGCGGCCGCATTCAAATGGGTGGGGTGGTTCTAACGGCCAAGAAGAAGAGAGGTCTCAAGGGATGGATCATCCAACCGATGAGGTTCACAGGCCGTGAGTTGGGTCGAGCCATCATTCACAGGCCAGAAACCGTTCTCTATCCGCTCGAGAAGGAAAGGGACAAATGGGAAGCCCTGCGGGAGAACTTCCGAGGACAACACGAGGTCGATTGGATCAAGTGCATCGGCTGTAAACTGTGCTCCAAGGTTTGTCCCAACCAGTGCATAACGATGGAGGATATCAAGGTCGAGGAGAACTACAAGGGGCCTTCGCGGTCACACCTGGCGGACAGGAAGAACATCCTCCACAGACCCGGTGTGGACATCGGGAGGTGCCTATTCTGCGGGAACTGCGGCGAGTATTGCCCCACGGATGCCTGGACACAGACCACGCTGGTGGAGCTCACAGTTTTTGAGAGGGACGCTCTGATCTACTCCGCCGAGCAGGTGAAGACAGAAGGAGAGCCAAGCAAGAAGCTCGTCAACAAGATAGAAGAGAACCCGCGGCTGGATGTCGAGACGTGTATCGGATGCAGACGCTGCTACAACGAGTGCCCCACGAAGTGCATAGAAATGATCCCTGGCCCGAAGATGAGGAAGGACAAGCCCATAGAGATCCCGGAATTCGATTATTCCAAGTGCATCGGATGCAGCACCTGCTGCGAAGTGTGCAAGCCCAAGTCTCTGACAATGGAGGAGATCTGAATGGTCGAATGGGACCTTGTGATATTCATCGCTCTCTCCGTTATCGAGATAGTCGCCAGCATCCTGGTCGTATCCTCGAAGAAGCTCGTGCACAGCGCATTCTGGCTGGCCATCACGCTCATCACCATGGGTGGAATCTACATACTTCTGCGGTCCGAGTTCGTGGCCGTTGTTCAGATCCTTGTTTATGCAGGTGCGGTGCCAGTGCTGTTCGTCTTCGGCATTGTGCTCACTCGTAGGAGGATCATGGAGGAACCCGATGAAGAACAGTGAGCGAACGATGGCCATTGTGGTGACGGCCGCCGTTCTTTTGGGTTACATGATGGCACTGTCTCTCATCTCCTCTGAAGCCTGGGAAACGACCGACATAAACGAGGTTCCCATGGAAGATGTGGCCCACTCCTTGTTTGACGATTACTCGTTTGCCTTGGTTATCCTCGGAATGCTGCTCGCGGCGTCCGTGCTGGGCGGCATCTATCTGGCGAGGAAGGAGGTGGAGGATTGATAGCCCTCGAATATGAGCTGGTCCTTTCTGCCGTCCTCTTCGCCATAGGCATCTACGGCATCCTGAGGAGGAAGAACGCCATCGTCGTGCTGATGTCCGTGGAGATAATCCTGAACGCAGCCGTGATGAACTTCGTGGCATTCTCTTCGTACGCCGAGAACGGTGGGAATGCAGCCGGCCAGGTCTTCGCCCTGTTCGCCATTGCAGTTGCCGCTGCTGAGGCGGCCATAGGACTTGCGATGTTCATCGTCTTCTACCGGACGTTCAACACGATCGATCTGGACAAAGGGAAGATGTTGAGGTGGTAATCTGTACGAGTATGCTTGGCTGATCATCATCTCGCCCCTGGTGGCATTCCTCTTATCCATACTGTTCGGCAAGAAGGTGTGGGAGGGTGGTGCGCCCTTCACCATCGGTGCTATTGGTTTCTCGTTTGTCGTTTCCCTTTATCTGTTCATTGATGTCTTGGGTCAGGGTGCTTTGGGTGGCGGAGTGCAGGAAGAGATCATCGCGTTCGAGTGGATACCCGGCATCGAGATCGGACTGTTGATAGACAACCTCAGCGCGTTATTGCTCCTGCTGGTCTCTTTCCTGTGTCTTCTGATAGCCATCTATTCGGCGGGTTACATGCACGATGAGGAAGGGAAGCCCCACTACTATGCTGAGATAGCTCTGTTCACCGCTGGAATGCTCGGAACCGTCAGCGCTAACAACTTCTTCCAGCTGCTGATCTTCTGGGAGGTAATGGGCGTCTGTTCATACCTTCTCATCGGATTTTGGTACAAGAAGCCCGAGGCGGCCAGTGCCGCGAAGAAGGCGTTTCTGGTCACCAGGATCGGGGACATTCTGTTCTTGATAGGCATAATCGTCCTGTTCGTCACATTCAACACATTCAACATACTGGAGATCCAGGAGAGCGCAGATCAGATACCCGTTCACTTGATTACGATCGTACCTCTACTACTGTTTGGCGGGGCCGTCGGTAAATCCGCGCAGTTCCCGTTACACGTCTGGTTGCCGGATGCTATGGAAGGTCCCACTACGGTGAGCGCCCTCATTCACGCTGCCACCATGGTGAAGGCTGGTGTGTACCTAACAGCTCGCAGCTTCCCTCTGATCGCCAATTCGCCAGATGCTACGTTAGTTGTTGCCGTCATCGGTGGCTTCACCGCATTCTTTGCCGCCACCATGGCCCTGGTTGCGATGGACATCAAGAGGGTGCTTGCGTATTCTACGATCAGCCAGATAGGCTACATGATGCTCGGATTAGGCGCGGGTGCGTACCTCTACCACCACGGACATGAGGCTCTGGGCTACACCTTCGCCATCTTCCACCTGGTGAATCATGCATTCTTCAAGGCCTTATTGTTCCTGGGTAGCGGAAGCGTTATCCATTCGGTCGGCACCAACGACATGCGGTTAATGGGAGGCTTACGGAAGCGCATGAAGATAACCTCTACCGCGATGCTCATAGGTGCTCTCTCCATTGCCGGCATTCCACCATTAAGTGGGTTCTGGAGCAAGGATGGTATTCTTGAAGTCGCATTCGAAGCAGGAATGAATGACCCCTCCTTCCTCATCATCTGGATACTCGGCATCATCACCGCGTTCATGACCGCATTCTACATGTTCAGGATGTGGTTCTTCACGTTCACTGGAGAGAAAAGATCGCCCGGCGAGCCTCATGAATCCCCCAAATCCATGACAATTCCGCTGATTATCCTCGCTGCGTTCGCGCTCATATCCGGGATTCTCACGTTCTTCATGGATGGGTTCGGACAGTTGGTTTTCTTTGAGCAGGCGCATGGACACGCCGTGGAGGAGATCATCCACATGTTCACCAATCCGTTGACCTTCCTCTCCATCGGCATGGCCGGTCTGGGTATCGGGCTAGCATACTTGATCTACAATAAGCGAACCATCTCATCCAACATCTTCGTCTCATCCAAGGGAACGAAGGCCATCCACACCATGCTCGTCAAGAGATACGGAATGGACTGGGCGTACAGGATGTTCGGACTGAAGATCGCCTATGGGTTCGCCAAGGTCGCGGACTTCTTCGACCGAAAGGTCATCGACGGTGTTGTGAACGGAACCGCCAAAGGCGGTTTGCTTGTGGGCAAGGCCAGCGGGTTCTTCGACCAGAAAGGGATCGACGGCGCTGTCGACGGAATCAGCAGGGGAATCGTGGGAGGCGGCAGAGGCCTCAGGAGGAGCCAGACCGGGAACATACAGGGTTACCTGGCGGCTGTCGTGCTCGGTATTTGCTTCATCATTGCCTTCGCCTGGATCTATATCAAGCTGACGGGAGGATAGAATGGAAGTGCCTTTGCTTTCCCTGATGTTGCTCATCCCACTGGTCGGGACGGTTATCACATTCCTTCTTCCCAGGGACAGCACGAAGGCGAAGTGGATCTGTCTCATTGCATCGCTGGCTAACCTTATCGTCTCGTTCATTCTGGTCTTTGCTTATGTCTGGGAGGTACCCTTTGCTCTTGTCGGAGATCCAGTTACTGGTAGCTTCAAGGCATACGAGAACGCTGACTGGGTGCCAACTCTGGGTATGAGCTACACCCTGGGCCTTGACGGGCTTTCTATTCCACTTATCCTGCTCACTCATCTTCTGGTGGCTTTGGGGATAGTCTTCTCTTGGAAGGAAGGGAAGAGGACCAAGGAGTTCTTCGCTCTGTTGCTACTGATGGACCTGGCGATCACCGGCGTCTTCGTCTCGCTGGACCTTTTTCTGTTCTTCATCTTCTGGGAGTTTGTGCTGATACCCATGTACTTCCTCATCGGGATATGGGGGGGCCCGAACAAACACTATGCCGCGATCAAGTTCCTTATCTACACCCACGTGGGCAGCGTCATAATGTTGCTGGGGATATTCGCCTTGTACTTCACAGCGTCCCCCGCCCTCACTGGTGGGAACACCTTCAACCTGATCGTGCTTGCCAATGAGGCCGGGCAGAACCCGACATATCTGGGCGCTGCATTTCAAATGCCGGTCTTCATTGCCATGTTCTTCGGATTCGGGGTCAAGATGCCCATGGTGCCGTTTCACACTTGGCTCCCTGATGCGCACGTCGAGGCCCCGACCGCCGGTTCGGTCATACTTGCCGGCCTGCTGCTGAAGATGGGCGGTTACGGGTTGTTCAGAGTTGGATTGACCATGTTCCCGTTAGCTGCCGTTGAGCTGTGGTGGGTCCTCGCTACATTCGGGATCGTGAGCATGGTATACGCCGCGTTCGTGTGTTTAGCTCAGACGGACCTGAAAAGATTGATAGCATATTCCAGCGTGAGCCATATGGGATTCGTTCTGCTGGGGGCCGCCAGTCTTTCGACCATCGGGATCATGGGGGGAATATACCAGATGTTCACCCACGGGCTGATAACCGCAGTG
>JAZGCT010000136.1:0-2314 GCA_036477085.1 Thermoplasmata archaeon
GCAGCAGTATTCCATATCCTCTTTCCATTCTACCACTCCTTCAGTTCTTCGAACGCTTTCGCACTGAATAGCGTCAGTCTTCCAGGGTCCCCACCTGGTGCAAGGACCTCTGTGTTCAGTTGATTCGGAGAAATGATGTCCACGCCAGGCAGATTCCTAAATGCCTTGCCTCCCTTGAACGGGTCCGATATCACGAAAAGGAAGCTCTTAGGAGACTTGTATCTCCGTCCTCTCATCTTTCCTCTTCCGGCCCTGACCTTCCTTCCGTTACTTGCCCTTTCCACGTCCTCATATACTCCCAGCTTCGTCAGGAAGTCCACCGCTTCCGCGGTCTTCTCCAGGTTCTCGACATCGTTCTCAATGACGACTGGAAGTGTCAGTTTCTTCTTGAATCTGTGACCCCTGCCCGCGACGATCTCTGGGTCCTTTGTCGCACTCAGAGCAGAGTTCCTGGCACTGACCCTCTCCTTTCGGTTAATCTTCATTGACCAGTCCTTCCACGGGCGGGGTGGATGGGCTCTTCTGCCTCCGACCACTCCCGGTGACTGGACCGCTGTTCTTCCACCGGTCATCCTTTGGACACGCGCAGCACCTCTGCCTTTTCCCCACGTAGATGCAGCATGCCTCATCCCGGCTCCCTTGCCCGGTCCATAGCTTTGCCTCCTGTTCGCTCTCGCGGCCAGGACAGCTCTTCTGACAAGGTCCGTTCGGACATCTCCCAAGAAGACCTGAGGCAGGTCCAGGACGTCGGAAGCCTTCCCTCTGAGGGAATACAGATTGACCTGGTTTGCACCCTTCGCCTTTTTCTTCGCTTTCACGGTCTTCTTCTTGGCCATCTGACTACGCACCTTGTTTGGATTGGGTCGATAAGTAAGTAAGTTCAACCTCAGCCGGCTCCACGGTCGGAGCGGTTGGACGTGCCGCATCCCTCATCCTTATGAGTCTCTTCGCCGGTCCTGGCACCGACCCGTGAAGTATCACATAACCATTCTTGACATTGCCATAGTGAAGGAATCCCCCATCGGGGTTGATCTCTTCTCCGTTGTCTCCTATCTTAAGCACCCTTTTGTTGTGTTCGGTCCTTTGATGGTATCCTATCTGTCCCGCCATCGGGACTGTGGGTCTTGTATATCCCGGATAGAATGTTCCGATGGTTCCTGCCAATCTCCTGTGCTTGGAGTTCTTGTGGCTGAGGAGTTTAATGCCCCAACGCTTCACAGGTCCGCCGAACCCCTTGCCCTTTGTAATGGCGGCCACATCGACGAACTTGCCCGCGGATGTGAAATCTGCTATCTCAATAGCCTTTCCCAGGCGCTTCTTGGCATAGTCGATTCTCTCCTTGCTGGTTCCTCCGCCGACATGGAGCTCCATGATTTCAGGCACTTTCTTCGGG
The DNA here is from genome assembly GCA_036477085.1 of Thermoplasmata archaeon. Lineage (GTDB taxonomy): Archaea > Thermoplasmatota > Thermoplasmata > RBG-16-68-12 > SOIM01 > JAGLME01. The sequence continues at coordinate 1,394 of JAZGCT010000136.1, forward strand.
ACTCCTGAAACAAGGGCCGGCTGCGTGTAGGTAATCAACCTGACCTCGTCGACTTCTTCGGGATTCACGCTCTTCCATGCATCCTTGGAACTCTTCTTCGGAATCGGGAATCTCTTCCGAAGGTTTTCATCCAGCTTTAATGCCCAGATCTCGAAAAGCGTCTTGCTGCCTTCAGACGTTTCCTGGTAGAAACGTACTCCCGCGACCTTCATCGGCGGCACTTCTATGACCGTTACCGGTATCTGGACTTCTTGCCCTGTTGTCGTGCTGGACTTCCGATAGTCCACAACGAAGGCATGCGTCATGCCTGCTTTGAATCCGGCAAAACCTTGGATTCTGGGGCCGTCATTGGTCTGGGGCCATGAGTTGAACTTAGGAACCTGAGAGCTCGCTCTCTTCCTTGGCGAAAAGCCCATTGATCCGTGACGAGGGCGGTGCCTCTTTGACATGGGATACCTCGATAGTTTTCTCTCTTCTCAACGTTTCGAGAGGTTCCTTCGCATTCTGTTGGTCCAACCGTGGCGATTCCTGCGATCCGAAAACGAAGGGACCGCATTGTTGGGAGGGATACCCTTCCCCATATCGTCTGGTCAGATGCGATGCGCTCTGTTCCAATATTCAATACCGTATTTAATGTTTATGGGAACTGGGTGACGGGAATTCGACATGCATATTCTCCGAAAAGGGGTTTTTGTTGACGATCCCGACGATGTCAACTCTGATAGACCACCTAAGCTACTTCATCATGTCATAGGACGTGGGCGTAGCTCCCTGACCAAACGTTTCTGGCGTGACCTTCATCCTATTATCATTAATGGAAACCAGTTGCTACGTCTGTGGGAAAGTCTTTATTACCCCTCAATTTAATATTTCCGGCAGAGGATGGGACACTTCTCAGATTAGTGAAGGGGGACGGGATGG
>JAZGCT010000137.1:0-2743 GCA_036477085.1 Thermoplasmata archaeon
GATGTTGACCTGTCGGTAGTCGATGCCTCTCCTGACCGCGCCGAACTTCTTGGCGGCATACAGGAAGTGCCACCTGAGCTGGTTCGAGTTCCTCAGGACGATCTTCATGAAACTGTCCAGAGCTTCAGGGTCTGTGGTCATAAGGACCTCCTTGACCAAGTTTGGATCACCCTTTCGAGGAAGCTGGATGATTATCCTGTATGGGTCGGAGTTCATTCCCACGCTTTCCCCGAACCTTGCGGATAGCATGGCGGATATCAACCTGCCCAGCGTTTCGTTTGTCTTGCTGCCGAAGCAGCCGTTGATTACCATCTCATCCCCCGCGGATTCTATCGTCACCAGCTTGTCAGTGGGAACGGGAGAGTTCTTCTGGGACTCCAGATACTTGATAAACAAGTCCTTGCCATTATCATTGCAGTTGTAGTCCTCGAATGAAGATGATCTTCGAAGAGCCCCGACCTCCATGGCCACTTCGAAGGGGACCGGTATCTCCTCGCCAATCCAGTTTGGTATGGTCCCAATCCGATGATATCGTTCGACTAGAATCCTGTCCTCCTTGAACTCCACGATCTGCCAGGTAGTTCCCTTCATGATGAAGGTGGTGCCGGTCTCCGCGTAGGACGCGACAAAGCTCTCGTCCAGGACCCCGATCGGCCTTCTGGAGCTTATATCCTCAACCACGTAGGTGTTCTCATCGGGGATCATGGAGATGTTCTCGTAGAAGTAGTCCATCGACCCTTTGGACCTGGAGAAGGAGCCTCCTCTCATCCATATGGTCCTGAGCTCGTTCAATTGCTCCAGCACACTGACGAACTCTGACTTGTCCAGGTTCCTGAAAGGATACGCCCTGCCGATCATATCGAAGACCTCATCTGCGTCGTTCTTCCGGCGGGTCATTCCGATGGCAACGATCTGGTTTGCCAGCACACACAAATCGTTCTCCCTCACCTTCAGGTCCTCGAGTTCACCTGATAGAGATCGCCTTGCGATGACGATCGCCTCGGCGAAATCGTCCGGGTCAGTGGCAATGACCCTTCCGTCAGATACCTCTCCGACGCCGTGTCCAGATCTCCCGATCCTCTGCGTGAGCCTGCCAACTTGCCTGGGCGAATTGAACTGAAGCACAAAATCCGCATGGCCAACGTCGATGCCGAGTTCCAGTGAAGAAGTGCACACCAGGGTCTTGAGTATCCTGGATTTGAACTCGTCCTCCATTTGTATCCGGACGTTCTTCGAAAGCGAACCGTGATGGACCCCTATGGGCAAAGCTTCGTCCCAGAGCTTCAACCTTGAGGTGAGGAATTCGGCGTTGTCCCTGGTGTTGACAAAGAACAATGTGGAATTATGCTCCTCGATAAGAGACCTGCATCTCCTCACAGCTGGCGCCAGTTCCTCGATGATATGGATTTCTTCAGCAAGTTTTTCGTCTGACTTCTTGGCTTCAGGGACCTCCACGAATATCTTCATGCCCTTTGGGATATCAACACGAACGATCTCCACATCCCTTCCCACGCCTCCGAGGTAGTTCGCCACCTCCTGGTCGTTGCCAACGGTGGCTGAGAGTCCAATCCTCTGAAAGTCCCTTCCGGATAGAGCGGCCAACCTCTCCAATCCGACCGCGAGTTGTCCGCCTCTCTCGCCACTGGCCAGCTCGTGTATCTCGTCAATGACAACCCATCTGACATTGGTCAATTGGGATCTGAGCCTCCGTCCAGTGAACATAATCTGGAACGTCTCGGGGGTGGTTATCAGTACATCAGGCGGATGCTTGGACTGCCTTGTTCTCTCTTTCTGCGATGTATCGCCGTGCCTGACGACAACATCTATGCCAAGGTGTTCCCCGAAGAAACTCATCCTCCTGAGCATGTCCCTGTTGAGGGCCCTCAAGGGAGTGATGTACACCAGACTTATCTTCTTGGGCTTCTCCATCATTATCTTCTGGAGCAGAGGTAGCACAGCGGCCTCGGTCTTCCCGATTCCTGTCGGCGCTATGAGAAGAGCGTTCTTGCCTTCAGCGAGAAGTGGGATTGACCTCTCCTGCAGTTCGGTGAGCTGATCGATGCCCAGTTCCAGAAGACATTCCTGAATCCGGGGGTCCAAGGTCTCCATGGCGCCCATTGCACGTTTCAATGCAAAGCAACTAAAAAACCCTTTCACATCCGGTGACCTCAAAGGTCCCAGACCAAATGATGACAAGAGCAAGGGATCGAGATCATACATATGGAAGAAGTGGGCCCGGCCGGATTTTCGCAACGAGTGCGTATGAAAGGATGCACATCGCTTTTCGAACCGACGACCATCTGGTTATGAGCCAGACGCTCCACCAGGCTAAGCTACGGGCCCTGATCCAGCCAGGTCACGACACCGCGACCCAGTCGACTGCTCAATATTCAAAGAGCGTATTAAACTTATGCAGACCGACCCGGTCGTGTCTCTCAGGTTATCACCCCTGATAACCCCTGCAAAATGGTTATAAGGTTCCAAAAGAGCTTTCGAATACCTACCCAGAAGGTGGCGGGACGATGAGAATAGATTACGACGACCTGCTGAAGTTGAAGGTGTGCCTGGTTGGAGACTCCGCAGTCGGGAAGACGAGCTTGATAAGGAAGTTCGTGTACCATGAGTTCAGCGACAAGTACATAACCACACTGGGTACCAAGATCACAAAGAGAGAGATGGTCATTCCAAATCCAATGGGGGATGGGGATATTGCCGTTGATATGGCGATATGGGATATCATGGG
>JAZGCT010000138.1:0-3430 GCA_036477085.1 Thermoplasmata archaeon
AACCTACCTCAAGGAACTGCTGAACATGGGGGAGTTCATCGACAGGACGGTGGAGACGTACTCCAGCGGCCAGAAGATGATAATGGCGTTCGCCAAATCCCTGATCAACAACGCGCCAATTCTCTTCCTGGACGAGCCGACGGTCACCATGGATGTGCACGCTGCAAGAGACCTCCGAAGGATCGTCAAACAGCTCCAAAGGGAAGGCCACACCATAGTCTATACGACCCACCAGATGTACGAGGCCGAGGAACTCTGCGACAGGGTCGCCATAATCGACAAAGGTGAGATCATCGCACTGGGAACCCCGACAGAACTGAAGAGGTCATTGAACGTAAAGGACACCATCGAGGTGGAAGGTGCCATACCAAAGGGAGTCATCCAGACGATCAAAGAGATGCCTGGGGTCATAGAGGCTACCATCAAGGAAAAGAAGACAGGGACAACCACGCTCGGGATCATGTGCGAGAACAGCCGGAATATACTGCCCAGACTGATGGAGGTCCTGCTGGAGAAAGAGGTGCAGATCGAGTACATCAAGCCCATGGACGTGACACTGGAGGACGTTTTCATAGTCAAGACCGGAAGGGCCTTGAGCGTGGACACCGCTGAATTGGCAAAAGTGAAGGACAGGGACGCCGGGGGCCTGGACTAGTGGCGGGACCGATAGCTGGCATGGGTTACTACGAAAAAAGCACCAGGGCCAGTTTTGGGGTCTTCTCGGCCGTGCTGAAGGCGAGGTTCAGGATCGTCTCCAGATACAAGGGCGCCCTTCTGATGGAACTCTTCATGCCGATCGTCTTCGCGGCACTGCCCATACTTCTGGGCGTCTCGATAGCCAGCGGAGGAGTGGATGTCGGGCAGAACTGGAAGGACACCACAGGAACGGCCGACTTCAAGGCCTACATGCTGATCGGCGCCTCCACATTCATGGTTGTGATGCTGATGACCTGGCTTGTGGGCTTCTGGCTGCGGAGGGAGATGGTCTCCGGTACTCTTGAATCGGTCTGGGTATCCCCCGCAAAGAAGTACCTGGTCATAGGCGGGGTCACTGGTTATGCACTGATACGAGCATTCGTCGCTTTCATCCTGTCCTTCGTTGTCGGTTCATTCGTGTTCGGCATCGATCTCTTCCAGGGTAACATGTTGATGGCGGCGATGTTCGTTCTGGTCGGGCTAATTCCCCTGTGGGGGATCAGCTTCATGTTCGGTGCGTTGATTCTAAGGATAAAGGAAGCGGACTCGATAATCAACCTTCTACAGTGGGTCCTATCCTTCTTCATGGGGGTCTTCTTCCCGGTCACCGTACTCCCGGGCTTCCTCCGGATGATCGCCCTGTCCTTTCCTCCCACCTGGATGACAAACGGTGTCAGGGCGGCCCTGCTGGACGTGAGCTTCTTCTTCGAGACCTGGTACATAGACCTGGCAGTCATATTCGTTTTCGCGGCAGTGTTCCCGTTGATGGGATACGGCATCTTCGTTGCCACTGAAAGGAGAATGAAGAAAACTCAAGGGATGGGGATGTATTGAGCGCCGGCGGAACGATCCACAGAGGTTTCGGCCTTTCTGATCTGGGCTTACGGCAGACCTTCTTAACTTTCCTGAGCATGTCCAAGAAGACGGTGGTGGAGTTCTCCCGCTATCCTGTGTCCTTCGTGGCGACCTTTGCGCAGACCCTCATGATACTGGCCATGTTCATGCTGGCAGCGATCGTTTTCATGGGCAGTGAGACCGGGCTGTCCAAACTAGCGGGGATAATGGTGTACGGCTTCATCCTCAACATGTTCCTGATCTTCGTCCTTTGGGAGATGGGGTTCTCCATAAGGGAGGAGCAGTACCGAGGGACGCTGGAATCTCTCTATCTATCGCCTGCAAATAAGTTCAGCAACCTCATATCGAGGATCTTCGCCATCGGCTCATGGACCATTGTGATGGTTATCGCGGCCCTGGCTGTAGTTAATTACTACGTCGGGGGACTTCCGGCCAACGATGTCATGCTGGCATTATTCGTGCTGTTCTTTTCGATTACTGGCATCCTGGGGATCGGTTTCGTCGTGTCCGCGATAGTGTTGAGGCTCAAGGAGAGCGCCGAGCTTCTGGTGAACGTGCTGCAGTTCTTCTTCATGATATTCTGCGCCATGTTCTTCCCGTTCTATGCCCTGCCCGACGAGATACTGAACTACGTGAGCAGATGGATCCCCCTGAGCTACAGCGTGGACTCGTTCAGGTCCATTCTTGTGGGCCAAACACCTGAGCTCATCCCCAACATTGGTATCGAGATAGTGATCGTCGTCCTGTTCGGGATCCTCTCACCGCTCATTGGCTATTTCCTCTACAAGTACAACGAAAGAAAGGCAAGACTGGAAGGGTCCCTGGCCGAGTACTGATCGCTCAGGTCTTCAAGATCTTCTCGCACAGATCAAGGTCCGTTACCAAGCGGTCATGTATCGAAGAGTTCTCATCTATTACGAGCTTGACCTTCCCCTCCGTATAGTCCTGGCTGGTCTTTCCCCTCCATTCACCGAACATCACGACTCCCGTTCCGCCAAGGACCAGGACACCGAACTTCACGGCAAGGTCGTGGAACATCTGAAGGGTGCACCAGGGACTTATCGGACCTCCGCGGTATTCTGTCTTGGGATACACCAGCGTATGATACATGAGTGCGTGGTTCTTGGCATGATCGGCCATGTTCTGGTCCATCGTGATCAGGGCGACGTTCATCCCGCATTGCTGACCGAAGAGCTTGTAGCTCTTCACGATATCGATGTCCATCTGCTCCTTGTCCTGAGGGATTGCGGTCTGATCCGCAGCGTGGGCGGAGAGTTCTCTTGTGAAGTAGTCGAGCTCCTGCTGGGCGAGTTTCGCCTTCCTCGTTATGAGCATGTTCCGGTTTGCGAACTCGTCCAGGTATTTTCGGTTCTTGAAGGAATTCCTCATCTTCACCAGGTTGCCGGACCTGTACTTGTACTTGATGCGGTTGGATATCTCGGTCCTGACCAGGTCGCTGATGACTATCTCAACGTCTTCTGGGCTGAAGCCGGTGTCCTTGGCAGGTACCGTGCCGGTGAAGAACCTGTTGTAGAGGATGTTGGTGTCGATCGCGAAACACAGGGTGCCCGCCATTCTCCTTGGGTCCTTGGAACCTTCCACAAGATCGCTCAACCACTTGCTGAACTCGTCCCAGTTGGCATAATCCTGGGCGCCACATGAGAGGAAAGTGCTTTCAAGATCCCCATAGGCGGGCAGATCCGAGATCAAGAAGTTGCTATCCGGCATGTGCTCGGAGCGGATGGTCTGCATCTTCTCCTTTCTTATCACGTTCCTGATCCTGAAATCCAGGGAGAAATCGAACAGATTGACATCATAGAAAGGGTACTTGACCGCAAAGGAGCTTTTCCCCTGGAAATGAAGCTCGTTGAAGAGCACC
>JAZGCT010000139.1:0-2111 GCA_036477085.1 Thermoplasmata archaeon
TTCGATCTCGTCCCCTGAACAGTGTGATTGCTGCCAAGTGTCCTATGTTGCCAGGCTTTATCAATCTTGGCCTCTTTCAACTGGAGAATCAGTTCTTCGAAGTGGAGCCCCCTCTGTGCCTTTCAAGAATAGTGTCGCCACGGTCAACAAGATAACCGCTGGAAGATGTATGAAGAGCAAAAAGTAGGCCTCCATTGAAGGTAACAAATAGTCCAAGCTGTCAATATCATCACTGAACGTGAACTCGCCAGTGGACGGCAATCCGACAACATCAAGAACATCTCTTACGTCTCCCTCGGCCACTCTTTGATTCTCTCTCCCAAGTTCGTGCAGATCCTGAAGGACCTCGTATGGTGTGACATAGACCTCTCTGCGTCCATAGACCTCAATCAGATTACTCTGTTCATCAACCCAGATGCTTACGTAGGTAACACCATTATTCCGTGGAGAACCCTTTGTATTCAAGGACGGGTTCAGGTAAGGTTCAGGCGGGTAGTCGACCTCGACCCAATAGCTACGGCCAACCAGTGCTTGTTCGGCATCCGAAAGATCGAAACCCACAGGGAGGGCTGTCTCATAGGAAGTGTAACCGGTGACTCCCGGATAACCTACGCCAAACCAGCCCACCAGCCCCACTGCGATCAATGCCACCAGCAAGGTCAACAATACGAGTCTGGTCTTCGGTAGATTCTTCAACACTCCAATCCCGTTCCCATATCTGGATATGCTCTCATCACCTCTCACCTTGACCTCGTTAGGCGATACCCTTTTGTAGGCTGTACAATTCAGCGACGTTCGTCCTTATATTTGTTCCTAGCCCCCATCGATTCTGAGGATCTGCCGTCCTGATTGATGGCTTATCAAAATGTCGGACTTCATTGGAACCCTGACGACTTGCACGATATCCCCCAACTATTTTCGCAACTTTCACCGTCCTTTCTTTCGCTTTCCAGAACGAATAAGACAACCTTTAAGAAGAGTACAGCAATAACACGAGATAGCCAGCGATATATAGACCCAGATGGCAACAATTCGCAGGTGAGCGCTTGATAATCCCGGTGTCGACATCCATCGTAATGGCACTGCCCGAGGGCGGTGAGGAGAAGAAATTCTGGCGCAAACCACTTGACTTTCACAAACACAAGGTCCCCACGGGCAAGGTCATCATCATCGCCGAGAGGTGCAAGGCGTGCAATTACTGCATCGAGTTCTGTCCCAAGGACATACTGGTTGAATCCGAAGAGAGGAACAAGAAGGGCTACAAGGTCCCCAAGGTCGTGAACGGCAAGGACAAGGAATGCATCATCTGCCGCCACTGCGAAGACATATGCCCCGAGTTCGGGATATACATCGAGGAGATAGAGGAGGAAGAAGAGGATGACGAGACCTAGGGTTCTCACCGGCACTCATTTCATGCACGGCGATTTTGCCGCCGCCGAGGGAGGCCTTGCCGCTGGATGCAAGTTCTTTGCCGGTTATCCGATAACTCCGGCCACCGAGGTCGCCGAGAGGATGGCGGCCAGATTGCCCGAGGTGGGCGGGGTGTTCATCCAGATGGAGGACGAGCTGGGTTCGATGGCCGCGATCCTGGGCGCTTCTTGCGCAGGGGTGAGGGCGATGACCTCCACTTCCGGTCCCGGGTTCAGCCTCATGCAGGAGAACATAGGGCTCGGAGCCGTGCTGGAGGTGCCGTGCGTCGTGGTCAACGTCCAAAGGGGCGGACCCAGTACGGGCCTTCCAACGCTCGTGAGCCAGCAGGACATGATGCAGGCCAAGTGGGGTTCGCATGGTGACTATCCCATCGTCGCATATTCGCCGGCTTCACCTCAGGAGTGCTTTGACATTACCATCCAGGCCTTCAACACCGCCGAGAAGTACAGGACACCCGTGCTGGTGATGTCCGACGAGGTCGTTGGCCACATGACGGAGAGGGTGACCATTCCCGAGGAAGATGCGATCGAGATCGTGGACAGGAAACACTACGATGGAGACCCGGCTGAATACCTTCCATACCGTGCTGATGAGGACCTCATACCTCCAATGGCGCTCGCCGGAGAGGGATGTAAAGTTCACATGACCGGTCTGATCCATGACGAGGGCGGGAGGCCCTC
>JAZGCT010000014.1:0-6218 GCA_036477085.1 Thermoplasmata archaeon
CTTTATAGAACCTGAAACTGGTGACGCCCTTATCCCTTTGATCATAATCCCAACTGGCGGTCACATCGGCATCAAATATCCCGACCGTGAACCCGGTCTCGCCAGCGGGTACACCCACAAATATCACTGTGCGGAGTCCCGAGAGGGTCGACAAGCCAGCTCCAAATACGCCCAGGAACTTGCCATCGTCCACGTCTTCACTCGGTATTGCGTAGTATGTAGGTGATGCCAATGGTTCTGGGTCGTCGCCTTTAGATTCCACAACGCTATCATGTCCCACCATCGAGAAAACGCCGGACAGCAGAACGAAGCTCAGTATTGCTACAACACACTTCCTATTGATATTACTAGCCCATGTAGGGAATAGATTCATTGTCCTCCTCCCCCAACCAGTAATGGTTTTGGGGATTGTTTAAAGGTTTCGGTAATCTGGGTGGCATTCTCTCAAATGTGTCGGAGGGCGATCGAACGGTCCGACAAAGGTTAAGAATGGAGTTGGTTCTTCACCCCCGTGGACACCAAGAAGCTGAGACAATTGTTACTGATAGAGGGCTTGCTTGCTGCAGCGGCTTATCTTGCTGGCTCTTTCATTCTGGTGTTCTTCGTTGCCAGGGATTTCTCGTATGAATCGATCAGCGTCTTCGTGGTTCTCGAGTTTGGAACGGCCACCTTATCTCTGTCCTTGATGAGGAACAGGACCATAAGGAGCCCTAGGGCCTGGATGGCCGCGGGAATGATCCTACTGGCAATGACCTACAGCTGCTATGTTCTTCTTCCGCCATCTTGGGTCCTCATCGTCGCACCTGTCTTCTTCGGTGCCTACATGCCGTTCTTCTGGCTGCCTTTCAACACGCTCTACATGGACCTGACGAAGACGACGGACAGGGGGATGATAACCGGGATCTACTACATGATCTGGCCTCTGATAGGGATACTCATGCCCGTCCTGGGTGGAGCGTCGATAGAGGCAATGGGCTACATGGCCGTCTTCACTTCTGGGATAATCCTCGTTGCCGCAAATGCTGCAGTGATATCGACATCTCGAGGGATAGAGAAGAAGCCTCTTCAGAACAGACTCATAATACCCAAACTGGGCAAGGGGCTATCCGGGGCGTTCGTTCTGCAGGGTGCCCAAGAAGGCATTTTCTTCGCCACCATGCCCCTCCTATCATTCGAGTTTGCGAAAGGGGAACTGGGACTTGGTGGGTTGTTGGCGATATTCGCGATAGCCGGAGCTCTGGCTTCCGTTTTCATAGGAAAGTATTCTGACATCCGAGGCAAGAGAAGTCTGATCGCCAGGTTTGCTGCTTTGTTCGCTGGTCCTCTCCTCGTGGTATCGGCGCTCGTGCAGGATATAGTATCCTACACAGTTGTCATGGGAGCGGCGTATTTCGCGATAGGTCTTGTTTGGATGATGTTGCTGGCTGTTTCGATTGACTATGCAGAAAAGGAGAAGGGTCCGGCGATATACACAAGAGAGATACTCCTGCAAGGGGGCAGAACGGTTGGGGCGGTCGCCCTCTTACTTGTGATACTTCTGTTTGATCTGAGGATTGCCCATGCGGTCTCCGGTTTCTTCATCTCTCTGATATTCCTTTTGCCCATCAGGAAAAGGTTATGAATTCTTGGAGGTCATATTCTCAGCTTGACCTTGAGATTCTGAGAGCGTTCAGGATCACTCCCAGACTCACACCCATATCGCCTACGGCAACGGCCATCCAGAGTGTCACGAGACCTGGGAATACCAAGATCGCGAATAGGAGTTTGATCCCGATGGACAGAACTATGTTCTGTTTGACCACGCCCATAGTCCTCTTGCCCAGGGATAGAAGATAGGGGACCTTGGAGATGTCGTCATTCATCAATGCGATGTCGGCCACTTCCAGGGCAGTGTCAGATCCCGCGACACCCATAGCAATGCCCAGGTCGGCGGCGGCCAAGGCAGGAGCATCGTTCACGCCGTCTCCCACCATTGCAACTCCTCCATCCCCTCCGCGGATTCCTTCAATTATAGAGACCTTTTCTTCCGGTAAGAGCTCCGGGTAATATTCGTCCACACCAATCTGAGATGCCACGGCCCTGGCGGTCCTTTTGTTGTCGCCAGTGAGCATGACCGTTCGTTTGACCCCCATCTTATGAAGGCTGTCAATCATGTTCTTGCTGTCATCCCGTATCTTGTCTGAAATTCCAATGACTCCGGCGATTTCTTTCTCCTTCCCAACGGCCACGATGGTCTTCGCCTCATCCTCAAGCCTCGAGATAATATCCTCCTTACCTGACAATGCCTCTGGGCCGAAGATGTTCCTATTCCCGACAAGCCAGCTCTCATCACCAATCCTTCCCCTGATGCCCTTGCCGGCCATAGCTGTGAAATCCTCCACGCATTCCGTTGCGAAGCCCTCATCCTCCGCAGTTTGAACTATTGCCTTACCGAGAGGATGTTCTGAAAGACACTCGAGTGATGATGCTATGGAAAGGACATCCTTGCGGGAATAGCCGTTGAACGGGATGACATCGGTAACAACTGGACGACCCTCGGTTAGTGTACCGGTCTTGTCAAAAGCAAACGTGTCGATCTTCGCCAGTTTCTCGATGTGGACACCGCCTTTGAACAGGACTCCGTTCCTCGCACCGCTTGTTATGCCGGAGACTATGGAGATGGGCGTGGAAAGCGCAAGTGCGCATGGACAGGATATCAGGAGCAGGAGAAGTGCCTTGTAGAACCAGACGTCAAAAGACTGTTGGAAGACCACGGTAGGAATGACGGCCACAGATACTGCGAAACCCACGACGGCGGGGGTGTAGTACCTGGCGAAGCGGTCGATGAACCGTTCTGTCGGGGCCTTCTGCTCTTCAGCCGATTCCACCAGCTCGACGATTCTAGCCAATGTGCTGTCCTTCACTTCCTTTGTTGCCTCGACCTCCAAGCGTCCTTCTTGGTTTATCGTACCCGCGAACACGACATCTCCTTCGTGTATGCTCACTGGCATCGATTCTCCGGTTATGGGTGCTTGATCCACTGACGAGAATCCCTTGATTACAATACCATCCACACTGATCCTTTCCCCGGACCTCACTCGGACGATGTCCCCGATCTTGACCTCCTCGGCAGGAACCTCAACGAATCTGTCGCCCTTTCTTACTGATGCGACCTTTGGTGTGAGGTCGACAAGTTCGCTCAATGACCTGCGCGACCGCTCCACTGAGTAGTCCTCCAGCAGCTCTGCCATGGAGAACAGGAACAATATGGCAGCACCTTCAGCGAACGCATCGATGAAAACGGCTCCCAAGGCCCCAATAATCATGAGGGAATCAATGACGAAGGTCTTGCTGAAAAGCGCTTTGACGGCCCTCACGGCCACATGATAACCTCCGACGACCATACCAACGGAGTAGAAAAGCTCCGACAACAGTATGCGGCGGTAGAACTCCACAATGACCGGGTCGGGAGTCAGGAAGGCGACAAAAAGACCGGAAAACAGAGCGATTCCGGATACGAGAGAGAACACGAACTCACGATTATCCAGCGTAAAGATCTTCTCAGCTTCCATCTCTTCCTCGAGAATGCCGTACCCCAGGCTCCTGACCTTTGATTGGATCTCATTCAATGATATTATGTCGGGGTCGTATTCGACCTCCATCTTGCCTGTGTTGAAGCTCAATTCCATGTGGTGTACGCCCGGGAGTGTAGACATTGATCTGTCTATCTTCCTCACGCAATCAGCGCAATGGAGGCCTTTGATCCTCAATTCCTTGTTCTCTGTCATGTGCTCATTCCGTCACATGCTCATGTGCCATCTTCAGAAGCCGGACCACGTGGTCATCATCCAGGGAGTAATGGACGATCTTGCCCTCCTTTCTGTTCTTGACGAGCTTCATGTTCCTGAGGACCCTCAATTGATGGGAAACGGCGGACGTGCTCATGTCGAGGATCGCCGAGATGTCGCAGACGCAGAGCTCTTCCTTTGAGAGGGCGTGGAGGATCTTCGCGCGGGTGCTGTCACCCAAGGCCTTGAAGGTGTCCGAGAGGCTGGAGAAAACATCGTCATCCAGCATTTGACCTCTTACGGATTGGACCTTCTTCTCATCTATCGCCTTAATCTGACAGACATCTTTCTTGCCGTTCATTCTGATGTCACCTCTTATTAGTTGAACAATTGCTCAAATATTCATTAGAAGTATAAGAATCTTCTGTTTTGCTTCAGTCAAGGGTAGGATTGAATGAGAACAGATGTCGAGGGCGGGGTTTGGGTTCGAGTTTGCCAGTAACACACCATAGGCGAAGTCCAAAGGGGATGAAAGTAGCTAGGAAGATCGAAGAGATAGAGAGAATCTTATGAAGATCGGCCCAGCAATTCCTCTCTGACCTTCTCCAGCTGCCTGTGGATTCGTTGGATCTCCTTCTCCAAATCCGGTGGGGGAGTAGTCAGTAACAACTTCACCTCCTCACTTTGTAATACCTTTTTTGCAGGGAATTCGATGAATTCTATGTTCTCTTTGTATCTCTTGTAAAGGTCCAACATGAAACCCACCTTCTCCCTAATCGCATCCTGGTACTCTGGAATGGTGTATCCAAACCTGCTCTCTAAATAGTAGATATCTATGACATCTCTGAGCTTGTACGCCTTCCGGGTCATGGACGCCCTGGCCTTTTCCACATAAATATCCCTCGGGTCGTAGCAGACCAGCTTAATCTCACTGGTGTATTCTTCCCATAGCTCCTCATAGAGGAATTCTATCTCCTCCGAGTCAATTGACTCGACATAGCTGCTCAATCGCTTTGTATGAAGGGGGTATTGAGTCTCATCCACGAAGTTGACCTCCGCCTTTATTCTACTTGGACGGTCCTCGATCTCAGACCTGTAATCGAGGAAGAAGACTGCCATCCTCCCCCCGCTGCTTATGTGCACCTGCCTTTTGTCCCCCTTGTTCCCGCTGAAGTGCAGGCCGAGATCGTTCGCTATCCCTTTGAGGTGCTCCAGCACGACATCCAGCTCCCTGGAGCACAGCCTTCTCGTCTGGCTTGGGGTTCTACCTTTCCATATGCTGGTGTCTTTCCATGTAAAGTCAATGTCCTCCGAGAAGCGGTAATACCCAGTATATGCCTTCACCAGGCATGTACCACCTTTGAATGCGAGATTTTCCCTGAGGTATTCGTCCTGGGATATCTGGTACAGCAGGCGATGGAGATGGAAGTCCTTCTCTATGATGTCGGACCTCCTTGGTCTTCCGAGGACATTCAATCGCTCAAAGAAGTCCTTCATAGCCGTATCCTCACAACATTTCGAAACCGTAGAGAATAGCGGCCTAAGTATTCTTCAAGCTTATCCCTGTCAAGCATTTCGGCATATTCAACAATAGGTTCGGCCACGTATCGGGAGTCTTTGGTCTTGCGGTGTCTCCTGTACGCCAGATCCAAAACGGTCTTTTCAGGGTCCGAGTACCTCAACCCGCCCTTTCTGACGAGCCCGAACTTGAAATGACTCTCCTTCCACTTATGGAACTGAAACTTGGTGTCCAGGATACCAATGACCTTCGTAGTCCTATATGAACCAGTTATCACATAATTGACTGCGAAGTATTCGTGTGTCATGTTATTGAATTTGAGAGCTGTTTCCAGGCCGAAATACCACTGTTTGACACCTTTTGTCTTCAAGGCTTTGGCTACCATATCATAGACTGAGAACTGGGTGAATCCCCTCTCCCTCTCCTCGGGGCTCCTGACATAGAAGATGCCCTTCAATATCCTGTCTATGTAGCCCTGCTTCTGGAGGTAATCTAGGCTGCGCCATTCGTCCTTGTCCAGGATCTGAGCCATCTCCCGGATTTCGGCAGATGTGACCACTCTTCGCCCGTCTATTACCATCTTTTTCCAGATCACAGGGGTCTTCATTTATGTCACAACACGCTAATTTCTGACGTATTATGACATGAACGTATTTAAGTTTTGTCAGTCGAGCCAAGACAGGGAATCAACCCACATTCTGCAACCCTTGGGTTACCTAGCCCCTAAGGCAGGCGGCAGGATTCATGTTGAATTGATTCGGAATCTCGACAAGGGTGTTGTTCTCTCTTGTCAGAAGAAACGCCAAGGAAACTGTCCTCCACCAAAGATAGATTTTGTGGACAATGCAACTCTGGGTCATGTGTGCATTCTCGAAAGCATGACCGAGAGATTGGCACATCGTCCTCGATAGGCATTTCGCTGAAATCAGGGC
>JAZGCT010000140.1:0-8231 GCA_036477085.1 Thermoplasmata archaeon
TAGTATGAATACGTTTCGGAAGCTGAGGACAAAAAAGTGCCAAGAAGAATAACGTTATAAACTTCCAGCATCATTCAAATCGACAATGGGGGAAGATGAGGACAAGGATGACATCCGCAAGGAGATCAAGGATCTTTCGGAGAAGATAGACAAGCTCGAAGAAATCCTCAGCAAGATCTCCAAACCGTACACAGACATCGTCGGTTACATGAGCCAGTTCCAGAGCGTCTCCCGAGGTTATTTCTGGCTCCTGGACCTGTACGAAAAGCACGGATCGCTCTCCCCCGAGATCATCATCCCCGAACTGAAGGACCCCATATCCAAAGAGATAGTGGTCGTACTTTTCACCAAGAAGGAGCAGAACATCTCCCAAATAACCGAGGAGCTGAAAAAGAGAAGAGGGACCGCGTCCAGAAGGATCGTCAGAGAGAAGCTGCAGTCGCTAATGGAAGACAACATCGTGGTCTGCGAAGAAGGCTCCAACACCAAGAAGTACAGCATATCCGATGAAGTGGTCGAAAAGTGGTCACAAGTGCTCGGTCTACCTAAATAGAGTGCCCAACCTAAGCTAATATCACAAGGAAGGTGTAAGAAATGGACGCACAGAAGCTTAGAACGGCATTGAACGGGATGGTCGTGACCAGCGACGCATATTCCAGGAGCGGTATCCATACCGGCTACAGAAGCGGCAGCATCTGGGCGCGACTTCTGAGGTTCAACAAGTAAGGTTGACAAAACAAGAGAAGAAAAAGGAAGGTGACGAGAAATGGTAGAAGACGCAGAAAATGTGAAGGAGATCCTTGACGTCGTATCCGAGAAGATCCCCAAGCTGATCGAGAACCTGACCGACATACTCTACGGGGAGAAGTCCTCGGCCAAGTTCGGCAAGGCGGTGGCCACTTTCTACAAGGAGCTGGTGGACAGCGGGATGACGAAGGACCAGGCGTACGAGCTGACGCAGCAGTACATGTCCAGCCTCAATCTGTCCGGCCTAATAGGCGACGCGGTCGGCGGTGGCGACAAGGGCCACAAGATAACGATACAGGCAGGCTCCGGGGACAGCGACATCGGCAAGGAGATCTAAGAGCGTGTCAAGGAAAAGATCAGAAAGAAGTTCGAGGACGAGGAGTAGGGTCGCCCTAGAGATCCTGCCCTCCATCCCCTCCCTCGTAGTCAGAGGGGGCGTGGCCTATCTCAAGTTCAAGAAGGTCCGCAGAAAAGGCGTTAAGAACTTCAGGAAGCAACTGAAGAAGAGCGGGATGACCAAGGACCAGATAAGGGAACTCACCAAGCGGTACGAGGACATCGGCAGGGTAAGAAGCTACCTCGATGAGTTCGGGTTCCTGGGTGGCATCTTCTAGGTTCAAGAAACAGATGGGTCAGTCTAGGAATTCTTTTATTGTGTGGGCAAGGTTCTCTCCGACGCCCTTCACTGATGAGAGGCTGTTTATGGAGGCGTTTCTGAGAGATTCCATAGAATTGAAACCGGCCTCGATGATGACCTTGGCCTTCTTGGATCCGATACCCGGGACAGAAACAAGGAAGTCCTCGATGGGCGTCGATTCGTCCTCTTCCACCACCTGGAGCTGTTGGTGAACTTCATCCAGACTGGTTCTCGCATCCTCGAAACCCGGAGAGAGTTCCAGGGCGTTGTGGAAGCAGTCCAGGGCCTCGCCGAGTTTCTTCATTCCTTTTAGCACGGTACCCCTGTTGTTCCACGCTTCGGCGTGGCCGGGATCGACCTCTATGGCCTTTCCGAAACATGCCAGCGCCTTCAAATTTTCGTCAAGGCCCATGTGCAGAACCCCTCTGCAGTTCCAGAATTCGGCCCTGTTATCGATCTTCAGTGCCTTAGTGAAATGTCTCTTCGCGTCGTCCACCATTCCCAATCTGGTGAGAGCTGAAGCCTTGTTGCACAATGCCGCAGCGTAATCGTCCCTCAGCTCGAGCGCCTTGTTGAAGCATCTCAGGGCGGCCTCGGAATCCTTTTCGACCAGCAGCGTGCCTTTGAGGTTCCATATCTCTTCCAGGTTGTCGTCGATCTCCAGTATCTTCTGAAGGTGGTCGAGAGCCTCTTCCGGTTTGCCCGTGGCGATGCAGATATAGGCCATTCTCAGCCAGACCCATTCCTCGACAGCCTCCATAATGGCGAGCTCGTCGCATATCTTGTAGGCGTCCTCGAACCTTCCAGATCCGATCAGTATGTTGACCTTGTTCCTTCTGGCCAGGAGGCTGTTCTCGTTGAGTTCCAGGGCCTTCTCGTAAGAGAGAAGGGAATCTGTGTGATCGTTCAGCTGATATTGCGCATTCCCTTTTCCGACCCAGAGTTCATCGGATTCGTGCCAGGTGTCCAGACACTGGTCGTATAGTCCCTGGGAGAGTTCCCACTTGCCCGCGTTGAACGTCAGAAGCGCCTGGTCGAACGGGGACAGGAGTTCGAATGGCGAGGGCGGTTCCTCGGGTATCTCTTCTTCCACTGGTGGCGGAGGTACATGCTCCTCGACGTACCGAGTGAGCCTATCGATCAGTATCTCGTTCTTACCCTTTCTGGACAGCTTGTACGTCTTGCAGCAGCGCTTCATCTGCTTGCGGGTCATTACGGCTATCTCTTCGACCGTGGGTTGACGTTTCATTTCTTGGTGTTCTCCTTGCACTCATTTTGCACGCCACACTCCTCACAACCCTCTTCCCCTTCTTCGTGATCCCCAAAGCAGGGATAATCGTCCTTTTTGATCTTCTTCTTGATCCTGAGCCTCTTGGCCTTGTTGAGCATCTTCTTGGCTTCCTTGAACTTCGGGTCCAGCTCGATGACCTTCTCGAAAGCCGCGAGGGCCTGCTTCTTCTGCTTCAGGTCGAGATGTATCGAGCCCTTGTAGAACCACATCTCAGCGTTCGCTGGTCTGATCTTCAGGATCTTGTCCAGTTCCTTGGCCACGTTCCTCTTCTTGCCCATTTCCTCCAGCAGGATGACCTTGTTCTTTCGGGCGTCCGTGAACTCCGGGTCCGCCTCGGTCGCTCTTTCATAGAATGTCAACGCCTTCTCGTTGTCGCCGGTGGCTTTCAGTGCCAGTGCCTTGTTGCTGAGGATCTCCGCGTTCTCGGGGTCCTTCTCCAAGACATGGTCGTACGCCTCGATGGCCTCCTCATACCTTTCCAGTTGGTGCAGGGTGGCCCCCTTGTTGAGCCATGCCTGTGCATAATTCTCGTTGATGCTGATCGCCTGATCGTAAGCCTCCAGTTCCTCGTCGTGCCTTTCAAGTTTGTACAATGATGTTCCCAGCCCGAGCCACAGTTCCACGTCCCCGATGTTGCACATGAGAGCCTGTTTGTACGCATCCAGCGCCAGGTCCCACTCGTCCATTCTCTCCAGGGTCCTCGCCTTCAGCATCCATGCGGGATCGTAGTTCGGCTTGAGAAGGATGGCCCGATTGGAGTAGTTCAATGCGGTCTCAAGATCTGCCCTCTTCAGGGCGCTGACGCCGGCCTCCATGAGGTTCTCCAGCTCGCCCACGCTCGGCAGGAACCTGGCACCCTCTTCCTCCAGAAGTCCCGCGTCCCTCTTCCTCTGCACGTCCCCCAGGAGACTGAACTCCCGCAGGAGGCCTATGAGATCGCTGCCTCCGATGAGGTCCACGTCCATGGCGTCGCCGTAGTTCAGTGCCTCTCTCGAGAAATCCTCGGTTGAAACGAACATGCCGTTGAAGTCCTTCTTCTGATGGACCAGGTCCTGTATCTCCTCGGGTTGGACGCTGCCCCTCTTCAGACCGACGACGTAATCAAGCGCTTCCTCGCCCGGGGTCCTCTTCTCCGCCTCTACCAGCAGGTGGTCTCCAGACCTCCTTGATGATTTGATATTGAAATCCATCCCTTCCAAGAGCTTTGAGAACAATTCCCGGAACTCGGAATCCTCCATCTGGTTGAGCTGCTCTACCAATTCCTCTGCTCCATCCCCGCTACCCATCATTCCTCCTCCTTCTGGTGGACCCTCTTCAGGGCCTTCTCGGCATTGTGGAAGCTCTTGTTCAGTTTAAGAGCCCTCTTGTAACATCTCTCGGCCCGGGTGTAGTCCTTCTTCTTCTCCAGTGCCAGACCCTTTCCGTACCAGCCGTGTGGATCCTTGGAGTCTATCTTGATGGCCTTATCGTAGCTGTCCACCGCGACATCATAGTCTCCCTTCCGTAAATGGATTTCGGCCTTGCCCATCCAGGGTTCGGCGTAGTTCCACTTCAGTGCGATCGATCTGTTGTAGAGCTGTATGGCGGCTCCCCATCTGCCCTTCCTGTTGAGAACGTGGGCCCTCTTGCACCAAGCACGTTCATCACCCGGAGACAGCCTGATGGCCTGCTGGAGGAACTTGTCCGCCTCCTCCACGTCAGATAGGTTCAGCATTGCATCCCCCAGTCCGACGAGGGCGTCCACGTCCTCTGACCGGACCTGAAGTATTGTATTGTAACATAGAATGGCGTCCCCGAAGTCGCCCGCATAAGAGAACGCTTCCGCCCTTTCCCTCAAGTACTGCGCGTTCTTCGGATCGAGCTCCAGGAACCTTCTGAGGGACTTGATGGCCTCCATTGGATAACCCTCCAGCATGAGCAGGTTGGCGTGCTCCATCCACGCCCTCTGGTTCTTTGGATTGAGCTCCAGTGCCCTCTGATAACTGTTCAGCGCCTCCCTGGACTTGCCCATGGTGGTGAACACCTCGGCCTTGTTGTACCAGGCCTCCTCGTTCTCCGGGTTGTTCTTGGTTATGGTGTTGAGGTTGTCCAGCGCCTCCTCGAACCTGTCCTCCTCGAGACATATCATGGCCTCTTCCATAAGTTGGAATTCGTCCCTGGGCATCTGCTCCGTCTTCTCGCCGGTCTCATCCAGGATCTTCCTCAGCCTCTCCGCCGCGGACTTGGTGAGATTCCCGGCCTCCATCAGCTCCTCGACGTCGGCCTCTTGATAAGTGGCAAGCGTGGTGTAGCCTTTCCTCCAGAATGCCAGGACGTTGTCCTTGTCGAGGGCGGCCACCCTTTCGAGCAGGTCGCAGACCTCGTCCTTCTCCTGCTGTTCACGTGCGATCTCGGCCTCGCGTTCCTTCAACTCGGTGAACTTGGCGGCCAGCTCATTCTCCCTCCCCTCCATTTCCAGCCTGACGGTGTCCATCTCTTCCCTCTCGGTCTCCAGCCTTTTCTTTTCTTCGGCGAGTGCAGCGTTGTCGACCGCGTCCCCGGGTGTTCGCGGACCTTCGGTACCGCCTTTTCCATCCAGCGCGAGCGCGGCCTGATAGAGGTCCCATTCCTCCCTCCTGTCAGCGGACGGGAGTAGATTGGAGGCCTTGGCCAGACACTCCTTGGATTCATCCGGGTCCCCGGCCTCTTCGTGAGCATAGCCCATGATCTCCCAGACCTCTCCCCACGTCGGTCTGAGCTTGACGGCCATCTTGAAGCACTCTATGGCGTCCTTGGTCCTCCCAACGTCCAGAAGGAGGTCGCCCATGTCCCTCCACACGAATGGTTGACCGGGGTTCTTCTTGGAGGCCTCTTCGAACCAGTTGAGGGCGTCGTGCTTCCTCCCCATGCGCCTGAGAGCGATTGCCTTCCCGCAGAGGGCCTTCTCGTCCCTCATGTCCTGGACCGCCCTGTCCAGTAACTTGCTGGCGTCCTTCCAGTTGCCCATTTCCAGACACAGGAAGGCCAGGTTCCGCCTTCCGAACATGTTGTCCTGGTGCCTTTCGATGATGTCGCTGGCCGTCGCCCACAGCGAGGCCTGGTACTCCTCCCAGATCCCTTCCCTGCCGTTGATGGATTTGGCTATCAGCCGAAGGAGGTTCGCCACGCGCATGCTGAGCTCGTAATCATCCCCGATGTCGTCCAGTTCGGGTATGATAGTGAGAATGACCTCTATGGCCTTCGCATCCGCCAGGTTGAGCGCCCACTGCTCGTACGGACCCAAATCCAACGGGATACCGATGTGCTTGAGCAAACCCCGGGTCTCGTTGAGCGCCGAATAAGGGTCATCCTTCTTCTCCTCGAGAGCAATGGCCCATCGATCGACGTTTTCAAGGGGGATGTCCAGCGGCCTTGGCGCCTTGGGCCCGAGGACCCAGACCGAGTCTATGCCTCTGAGGATATCCAGACTGCTCATGCCGACCTCCATCGCGGGCAGGAATGAAGCGGGCGAGGTCTCAAACTCTGTATCTTGATTAGAATCATGAGATGCTCTGGTCCGGTCGCTCTTTACAGAGTCCACTCTACGCACCTTTCTGTCTAATCGTGGGTGGTGCCATAATAAACTGTTGACAAGTTTATCAAATGTGAAAAGCGTGGAGGGGTCAATATCAGAAATATTAATAGGAATCCTTGGCTTGGCGTATCGGGGATTTAATGGAGGTCAGGATCAGAGAGGGCAGAAAGAGCGATTATCCGACGGTATACGAATGCATGACCAACACGGCGTGGACCGATCTGCCGGAGGCGGAGAGGGCAACCGCGAAGAAAGAGGCGTGGATGTCTTTCTTCGGGAAGATCGCGAGGACGCTGACCGAGGGCCGGGGCAGGAAGATATTCGTTGCTTGTGACGACCAGAACGACTTCATGGGATATGTGGTGACCGGGAGCATGGGGGAAGGCAGTTCAACGATCCCGGTGGGCATGGTGTTCGACATCTCGGTGCTGGAACCTTTCAGGAGGAGAGGGATCGCCAAGTTGCTGATCAAGACCGCTGAGGATTACTGCAGGCAGCATGGAATGTGGAGGATAAAGCTGGAGGTGGCGGCGAACAATCCCAATGCCATTGAGTTGTATAGGAAGGTGGGATTCGAGGCGGAGAGGACGTTGATGGGGAAGAACCTGTCTTGACATCAGTATGAACTGAATCGATGCTTTGATGAATATGTACGAATTGTCCGTTTCAGGAGGGAAATCTGATGAATTCAGAGACCATGGAATACGTGAGCATTGAGATAAACCGCCGACCCATCTACATAATAGCGGTGGTCATGACGGTTTCTGGGTCAGTCTTTATGTTCTTTCTCACGACCTCTTTCGGGGCAGAGCTCTGGGAAGTCCTGTTATTCTCAATAGTATTGCCATCTCTCCTGATCGTTGCAGCCATCCTGGGTAGCCTAATTGGCCCCATAGAGATTGGGGCTGGTCCTGAAGGCATCCAGTTTGTCTTCAAACTCGGAAGAAGGCTCGATTTGGGTTGGAAGGATGTGGTCTCGCTTGAACCTATTCCTAACTCGGATTTCTACCATCTCAAGTACCGCAGAAGAGGTGGTGGTATCGGATTCTATGCATTGAATGAAAAGGCGGCAAATCATGTGCAAAGGATGGGGCCCGACAACATCGGTCAAAACCTGGTCCAATAGGGTGCACTTTGGGAGCTAGGGGTCGTTGATGGGAAAGACACTGTCTTGACATGTGTCCAATATGATTAAGTATTCACAACACTGACTAATCACTGTGATGAGGGAAAGTGAGGACTCTATACGATCAATTGAGGTTCAGGGACAGGCTCGGGATTCGCCCGACACACGTCCGAGGAAGATCGCCAAGATAGTTGCGGCCATATTGATGGTTCCGCTGTTGTTGCTCAGTGGCTTTGCTGTCATATCATTGTTGGAAAAACCCGATGACGTGTGCAGCAGTATCGTCGGAGAGGCGGCAACCTTTCCAATCGGCCAATTCTACGTCGAGGAGACAGACACGACCACTGCCAAAATCACTTTTTCCACCGTATTCTGTGATGCCCCACCAACGCGTCTGAGGATTGGTCTGAAAGTCGATGATGAATACTCTTGGTTTTCCTTTCCCAATAACGAGAGTGGAACGACTTTGACCGATATAAGTGGAGAGAACATCGCCACGATTGTTTACTATGATTTGGAACAGAATGGGAGAGTGGAACTTGGAGATCATCTGGCCATCTCAGGTCTAACACCAGACACGGAGTACACAATAATTCTGATTTGGGAAGACACAAGCGATCAGCTCGATAGTGATGCATTCGCAACGCCATCAGGTTGAAGCTTACTGGGAGGTTGGCTTGGAGCGAAGCGAATCTTGTTTGAGAAGGGTATTTCTTGACATGTATGAGATAGGATTAAGTGTTTCAAATCCAAGATGTTGGTTGTGAATAGAGAGAACGGAGGGTGAATATGGACAGAATCCCCGAACCAGAAGGACGGTCATATCCTGAAAGAGAGAGACGAGGCGGTGCCCTGACAGCGGTTGCAATCGCGGCCA
>JAZGCT010000141.1:0-12746 GCA_036477085.1 Thermoplasmata archaeon
AAACCTGGTGAGATCCATGCCGAAGTGAAGCTCACGGACATAAAATATTCCAACACAAGGGTGCCCTACTCCAAGGTGACATTTACCGCACTTAACAATGACAACGGCAGGAAAGTTAGCGTGGAACTGCATCAGATGTGGGGAGGCAGCGGACTGCATTACGGAGCGAACATCAAACTCCCTGGAAAGGG
The DNA here is from genome assembly GCA_036477085.1 of Thermoplasmata archaeon. Classification (GTDB taxonomy): domain Archaea; phylum Thermoplasmatota; class Thermoplasmata; order RBG-16-68-12; family SOIM01; genus JAGLME01. Next base: position 192 of record JAZGCT010000141.1, read on the forward strand.
AAGCTACACAATGACCGTCGATGTGGATGTGCCGACCTTTGCGAGAGGCCTGGACAAAAAGGACTTTCTAATGACACCGATACAAACGAGTTTTGAGTATGAGTTCACTGAAGACATAGAGATTGAGGAAGAGGAGGACATACCCCTTGGTGAATATCTCGTGAAGGGGCTGACCTCAATTGTCTTGCCGGTTCTTATCATTGTTGTCGTCGTCCTGGCCATATTTGCTGCTCTGCGTAGAAAGGAAGAAGGAGCCGTGGAGGAGGAGGAAACTGACAAGGAGGACACCATCCAGGAAGGCACGGAGGAATCACCCCCAACTGGAGAGGAAATAAAGAGCCAAGAAAGTCCAGAGGAAAAAGAATGAGCCCACGGAGGAATCTTACATGAAAGTGCGTCCCAATGCATATTTGGCAACCGCATTCATAGTAGCGCTTCTACCGGTTTTCTTGATAATCCCCATCTGGGTCAACTATGATGTGCTCCTGACGGAGGGTCACGCTCATGGAGGTGAGGAGGTGGACATCGAGGAACTTAGAGAACAAACCCTGATGTACATAAAAAGAAATGAACTACCAGATGGTACCGTCGAGGGTGTACTAATGCCCGATGCCAATTATATCATGGCATCTCAGTTTAGTTGGACACCGGGCACGGTCAGGATGCAGGTCGGTGAGACGTATATGTTCATTGCTTTTACGGTTGATGTTGTCCACGGATTCTCATTTAACCTGGGCGACAGCAGTTTCAACTTGGTGTTAGTGCCAGGGTCACCTGCGACGATTCACATAACTCCCTCTCAGCCTGGAGAGTACCTCTTATTGTGCAATGAATATTGCGGGGCGGGTCATGACTATATGTTCACTATATTCATCGTGGAGTGAGGGAGGATGAAGGTGATCGAATGTCAGAGCTAGTACACCCCCAAGATAAAAGGCTGATTATCGCATTCTTCGTCACAGCAATTGGATCGATAGCCGGAGGCGGTGTAATGGCGCTCACCATGGTCGGTATCAAAGTGCCAGCAATCCCGATATCCGGAGGAGATCTATTCTATCAGGCATTGACAGCGCATGCAATGCTCATGTTCGTCTATTGGCTTTCATTTATCCAGGCCGCACTGATGATCGGTGCAGTTACCGCCCTACTCAAAGGCAGGCGATTCTATAGTCTGCGATTTGGCTGGGTATCATTCGCCCTCATGTTTACTGGGCTGACCCTGAATATGTACGGAGTCTTCTCCGGAGCAAACGTACTATATACAGCATTCCCTCCGTTGACGGAGCAATTTGAAGCGACTCCTGCAATCTATCTCGGCTATATCTTTCTTGCCATAGGAGCTCTGTTGCTCGTGATAAACGCCCTGTTGACCATTTTCGGTTTGGTTGAGAACAAGCGTAAGCTTGAAAGTTGGAAGAAGATGATCAACGAAATCCACATAGCCACCTTTGCCACCATGATGGGGATAATCATGATAATCGCAGCAACGATCATGGCGATTAACCTTTATGTTCCTGCATTCTTGTCATCAATAGGAGTGGGCTCCATCAATGCCATGGATTGGCGAATGTCATACCACACGGTGTTCCACGTCGTCCACTACGTACCAGCCATGGTATTGATAGGGGTATGTTACGTTCTTGTAGAAGTTTCGATGGAGGCCAAATCGGTCTATAGCAAGAAGGTAGCGAAGGGTTTGTTCATCTTATATCCTGTCACCGTCCCACCGACATTTCTTTACCACCTCTTGGCGGACCCTGGTATTTCACCTGAGGTAAAATCGATAGGATCAGCTCTCGCCCTGCTCGTAGGATTGCCGACGATACTACACATGTTCATAATCATGGGTATGATGGAAACCAGGATCCGATCTGCAGGCCATAACAGTCTTTTTGGCTGGATGAAGCGCTTGCCATGGAAGAACCCGGCCATTATTTGTATGATCCTGGGGATGTTGAGCATGGGGCTCGGAGGTGTACTTGGCTACGTGCTCCTACAAGGGCAAACAGCTCAGTTGCTTCACGGAACCTTCGCTGTTGCTGCTTACATCCATCCGATGGCGGCAGGTGGTGCTACCCTTGTCTACATGGGTGCCTCTTATTACATGATAACAGGGATTAGGAAGAGGCAACTCTGGAAACCATGGATTGCACGAATACAGCCGTATATATCCTTCATAGGCTTGTTCATATTTGGCATCGCCGGAACCATCGCCGGATACCTTGGAGCTCCCAGAAGGACAGCGGACGTATCATACGGAGGAGCCGCACCAGAGGTATGGGGCAGTCTAATCAATATATCCGTAGGTCTCGGTGGCACGCTCATGGTCATTGGCGGCGTATTGTTTGTACTGGTCATACTGATGACTGCTTTCAAAGGGAAGAAGGTGGACACCATTCGGCAAGCGATCAGCGAGGGACTGGAACCAATGCGCATGCCCATCAAGCGGGAGGTGAAACAGACTCCTGCGTCGCTTGTCCCGGGAACAATCTTTATCATTCTGGTGATAATCATTACCATCATCAGCTACTGGATAATAGCCTCTTGGTCAATTCTGTTCGGCTAGGCAAACGTGTGAGCATCATGTATTCGCACCCAACACGTTTCAGACACAACAGGCTCAGTGAAGTTCTCTCCGCCCTTCTGAATCTGACGAAGTTGAGGATAACTATTCTCTTAGTCTTTGTGGTCTTCTCTTCAATGGCAGCAGCGTCCCAAGGCATGATGAATGCAAACATTGTTCTCTTACTCGTTGGGGTTTGCGCACTCTCTGCAATGGGGGCAGGAATCCTCAACAACTACTTTGACAGGGACATCGATAGAACAGTGGGAAGAACATTTCATCGAGCCATGGCTGTGGATAGAATTGGTGAGAGCCCCACCCTCGCATTGGGTCTAGCGTTCTCCTTCTCCTCTTTTGCTTTGTCCTTCATATTCTTTGGATGGCTTCTCACACTTCTTATCTTCCTTGGTTGGATGCATTATGTTCTCATATACACCCTGCTCCTAAAGCGAAGGACAGTCCTCAACATAGTCCTTGGCGGTTGGGTCGGGGCGTATGCTCCTCTGATTGGGTGGAGTGCAATGAGACCCCTGGAATTGGCTCCCATCATGTTAGCTCTCATTATCTTTTTGTGGACCCCCATACACTTCTGGTCTTTGGCCATAGCCTATGCTGAAGAGTACAAAAAGACAGGGGTGCCCATGCTGCCTGTAAGGGTAGGCGCTAAGAAAACCGGCAAATACATACTATTGAACGCGGCACCGCTTATATTAGTGACCACGGTGCCGCCGCTAGTCGACCCCCTGACATTCGGTACATTTTATATAATTGCCTCGATACTATTCGCTGTAGGAATCGCAACCTTTTCTTTCTCCCTGTACAGTAATCCTTCTGAACAAAGGTCACTCACACTTTTTAGATGGTCGAACGTACTCCTGTTCTTGCTTTTCCTTGCCGTGATCGGGGACGCTTTCATCCCGCTGTAACTTACAGCCAATGGTATAAGGGACGCGCTAACAATGGGATGAAAAGAAATAGACAATGATTTAGGCGGTCAATGAGAAAGAAGCAACGAGGTTATGACAACGAGCATTTTGAGTTCCATCACCTATTTGACGATGACCATTACTCTTAAGATTACCACGTTAACACTTGGCATCCCGGCTTATGCGCATTGCTGGCCATTTAGTCCATCCAATCCTGGTCCAGCTTCTTCGCCAGACCGATCAATCTCCTAATCCTTTCGAGGATGTTCTTCCTTCCAGCATTTCTCGTAAGACCGCACGAACGGGATACATTCCTCTGATTCTCACCGTAGAGCAGGATCTTTCCAAGGGCTCGGGCGAGGGCCAGCGGATTGCCCGTGGAGAGGGCAGCATCCTCGTCCGCGATGAACTCCTCTTGTCGGGCCACTCTGTTCTTGAGCAATCTTATCACAGGGTCAAAGAACAGCAGTGCAGAAAGCGCACTGAAGAAAGTGACGTAGCGATTGTCCTTTCTTCTCACGTGTGCGGTCTCGTGGGCGATGACCGTTTGAAGCTCGGGTCTGTCAAGGAGTTCGATGAGGGCAGTCGTAATGATCACCACATCCATCGCGCGGGGGATGAAAGACCTTCCTTTTTCGAGAATGGCGAATGAGAAGGCATCCGGAGAGGCATCTTTAACCACAAACAATGAAATCGAGTCCTCCACACCAAAGTCCGCACGCAATGCACGGCTCATTTCACTATCCTCTTGGTTCCTGAACCTTCTCATCATCAACCGGCTTGCGACCTGGTTCAGAAGAAGAGCGAATAGAAGCACGCCTAAGGTTATCATTATCACATCATTGATCGTGCACGCGATCGGAAGACCGCATTCCTCGGAATAGGCCTCGATGGTCTCTCCTATCCCGTGAACGTGGATCTCGGGATGTGGAGCGGTATGTAAATGGAAGATCGATAAGGGAATCAGAGCCAGCGAGGACAAAAGTATGCCGTAGGCAAAGATGGTCATTGCGATTGAACGGTTCTTTCCAGCGGGTCTCTTGAACAGCAGGTATCCAGCCGAGCCTAAAGCGATCAGCATGAGAGATGCCAGCAGAAGGCCTAGGCCCACACTAATCATATTCTTAACCTCTGCCTTATCTCCTCCAGCTCTTCCTTGGACATCTCATCTATTCGCGCAGAAAGATGAACGAGTCCCTTCGTGCCAAACACTTTCACAACTCCCGCGATCAGACCCTCCATGTACTCGTTCTCAATGTCCTTGTAAGCGTAAACATAGCGCTCTCGGCCTTTATACGGTTCTCGTATTCTGTCGATGAGCCCCTTATCATACAGACGAGCCAGAATCGTGCTTACTGTAGTATAGGCGACATTCACCTTCTTCCTACCCAACTCCCCCAATATCCTCCGCGTGTGCGCTCTTTCGAGTGATTTGAGCGCGGACACAACTTCCTTCTCTAGAGGTCCCAACATTACCTATTACATACGTAGTAACATTCAAATACTTTTCCTTTCATACTATGCTTGTAGTATTAAGATTGTAGTTAAGACCGAGGAATGAAGATGACGGAAGGACAGAACGCATCTGAAGCGGGAGGGGAGAGTCGAGTGGCAAAGCAGAAGACAACGGACGATTGGGGTGCAGGAAAGTTCATCGAGATCCTGGCACACAAAGAAGAATATGGCGGGTGGTCCCAAGACGAGATCGAGCTGAAGAAAGGCGAGACCTACACGATTAGACTTCTCGCGATTGATGTCGCACACAGTTTCAAAACCGAGGATCTCAACATCATCCTGACCTTCATTCCTGGACACCCCAAAGAGGTGGTAATCAATCCGACACAGATAGGGACCTTCGAGTTCCGTTGCCCAATATATTGCAGCGAGCTCCATTCGTCCATGCATGGAACAATCACGGTCGTATGAGGACAGTGAGCGGAGTCGAATCAAGAGGTGGAAACTTCTTTCAAGGCAAGCGTGAGGTTCTCCAGCCCATTTTCAAGAGTCTCGGTGTTCATGCCATATCCAAGTCTGAAATGCCTAGGATGTCCGAAGAATGTTCCCGGTCCTATAATAGTCTTGTACTTCTCCGCAGCAATCTTACCGAACTCAACATCATCGATGCCGCTCAACCTTGGGAAGCAGAAATGCGTCTTGCTCTCAGCGTTGTACTCCACCAGATCATTGCTTTCCAGCCACTCGTCCACAATTGGTCTGTTGAAATTCACGTAACTCCAGGCCCTCTCCAGGATCTCGTCCTTTCTTTCGAACGCCCATTTGGCCATCTGCTCGCTTGCTGAAGATACCGCGACGGTCATGTATTCTCTGAGTGACTCGAACCTCTCCATGAGCTCTGAATTGGCTACTATCCACCCCAGCCTGAGACCGGCCATGCTGAATATCTTAGATATGCTGGCTGTGACTATCATCCTGTCCGACATGGATATCGCCGATGGTGGAGGATCCTTCATCACGTCCTTGAATATCTCGTCCACGAGAACATACGCATCGTGCTCTTCCGCGGTATTGACTATTCTCTTGAGGTCTTCTTCCCGAATCTGCACACCGGTTGGATTGTGCGGGTTGCAGATGAAAGAATACTTCGCTCCATTCCGAATCAGCTCCACAAGACCATCCGTATCGAACCTGAACCCGTCCTAGTACCTCCTCTCCAGAACGTCCACATCGTACCCCAGGCCTTTGGGTATCTCGGCAAGAGGCTCATAGGCTGGGTTCTCCACGACGAATCGTTCACCTTTCTCGTACAAAGCCATGCAAACGAGGAAGTTGGCCTCTGAAGCGCCCACGGTGATCATCACGTTCTCCGTCCGAACGCCGTACTCTTTGGCCAGTGTTTCCCTCAGGGAAGGTTCGCCGAACGGGTGTGCGATCGCAAGGTTCATGTCATCGAACTGCCGACCGAACTCGGAGTACCGGTATCCCTCGATGTTGCTTGTACAAACGTCAACCGCACCTGCTTTCCAGTATTTCTCCAACCACCTGAGGAGCCTGAAAGGAGGGAAGTTCATGAGATGGGAAATCGGATGAAAAGAGATTAGGGTTTCTCAACAGGCCTAAAGGCTGAAAGGACTTTACAAACGTAAAGAGGAATCGACATTTAGATGGCGGAGTATTGTATATACAGAATAAAGGGAGGCTAAACCCTGCCCACAGAGAAGATGGACCTGAAGATCACGGGAATGACGTGCGCCATGTGCGTCCAGACGATCGAGTCCAAATTGAAATCTACACCGGGAGTGGAGAATGCCACCGTCAACCTTGCCACCGAGAGGGGAATGGCCGAGTACGATCCATCTGTCACATCGCCAGAGAAGATAGTGAAGTCGATCGAGGAAGTGGGTTATGGAGTTCTGACGGAAGAGGTCACTCTCAATGTTGAGGAAATGACCTGCGCCACATGTGTTCAGACAATCGAAGGGGTGCTGAATCAAACTCCTGGCGTGATCATGGCAACTGTCAACCTGGCAACCGAGAGGGCATGGGTCAAGTACAATCCGATAACCGCCGGTCCGAAGGAGTTCATAAAGGCAATAGGGGCGGTCGGATACACTGCCAGCCTGCCGGAAGACGAAGCGGTAAAGGACACCGAGAGGCTCGCTAGACAACAGGAAATCGGCACCCAGAAACGGAACCTGATTGTGGCGTTCGTCATAATGCTTCCAGTGACGTTAATCAGCATGAGGACCGGGGTAAGCGGCTCATTCGAGTCAATCGGTCTGGGATTCATTCCCAATTACGATGACAACATCTGGTTCCTCTACGCCATATTCGTTATGACTACGATTTCAATGGCATGGCCCGGAAGGCAGTTCTACGTCAGGGCCGCGAGAGGGCTGAGGCACGGCAACGCGGACATGAACCTGCTCGTTGCTGCTGGTACTGGATCTGCATACGCTCTTAGCGTGGTGGCAACTTTCTTCGACCTGGGGGCGGGGTATGAGCACGTCTACTACGACACAGCCGCTATGTTGATCATGTTCATAATCCTGGGCAAGTACCTGGAGGCTATAGCCAAGGGTAGGACCTCGGACGCGATAAGGAAGCTCATCAGCCTTCAAGCAAAGACAGCCAGAGTTCTACGTGATGGAAAGGAAGTTGAGATACCTGCAGAAGATGTGTTGGTGGGAGATATAGTCACAATCAAGCCTGGAGAAAAAGTGCCTGTGGACGGAATGGTCATCGAAGGATATTCCTCGGTCGATGAGTCCATGATCTCCGGTGAAAGCATTCCGGTGGAGAAAAAGGTCGGGGACGAATGCATCGGCTCCACCTTGAACAAGAACGGTCTGCTGAGGATACGCGCCACGAAGGTTGGCAAGGACACGGCTCTTGCCCAAATCGTGAAGCTAGTTGAGGATGCACAGACGTCCAAGCCTCCGGTACAGAGACTGGCAGACGTGGTTGCGGGACATTTCGCGCTCACTGTACTGATATTGGGCCTGGTTGCATTCTTCTTCTGGTTCTTCTACGGCTTTGCCGAATTCAGTGGATACGGGACTCCATTCCGTTTTTCACTCCTCATATCAATAACTACGATTGTCATCGCATGTCCTTGCGCGATCGGGCTGGCTACCCCGACGGCAGTGATGGTGGGGACCGGTCTGGGTGCGGAGAACGGGGTCCTCATCAAGGGCGGGGAAGCCCTGGAGAACGCTCACAAGCTGGACGTGGTCGTCTTTGACAAGACCGGGACGCTGACAGAAGGAGAGCCCTCCCTGACGGACGTTGTCATCTACGACAAGGGCATGACCGAAGCAGAGGTTCTGAAACTGGCTGCGGTCGCGGAGAAAGGGTCTGAACATCCCCTAGGAGAATCGATCGTGGAAGGCGCTGAGAAGAGAGGGATACATGTTGACGATGCCGACGAGTTCAAGGCCATCCCGGGCATGGGGGTTGAGGCCCGTTTCGAAGGGAAGAGGATACTCCTGGGTACCAGGCTATTGATGGAATCCAACAACATTGATGTCAAGAACATGGAAGGACAATTGTCCAAACTGGAGAACGATGGCAAAACCGCGATGATATTATCGATTGACGATAGACCTACAGGCATAGTGGCGGTGGCGGATACGATAACGTCGTACGCTCCAGGGGCGGTCTCTCAGCTTCAGAGCATGGGCATCGAGGTAATAATGATCACAGGCGACAACCGGAGAACGGGAGAGGCGATAGCAAGACAACTCGGGATCCAAAGGGTCCTCGCAGAGGTTCTCCCTCAGGACAAGGCAATGGAGATCAAGAGACTGCAGAAGGGAGAGAAGAGAGTGGCGATGGTGGGAGACGGCATAAACGATGCACCCGCCCTTACCCAGGCAGATATTGGAATCGGAATAGGAAGCGGCACGGACGTCGCGATCGAGTCGGCTGACATCGTCCTCATCCGGAACGATGTGCGGGACGTGGTATCTGCGATAAAGCTCAGCAAGAAGACCATGGGCAAGATAAAGCAGAACCTGTTCTGGGCGTTCATCTACAATTCGGTCGGTATTCCAGTGGGAATGGGCATATTCTTCCCCGCATTCGCATTCTTGGTGAATCCAGCACTGGCAGCGGCCTTCATGGCCATGAGCTCAGTGTCGGTCACGACTAATTCACTGTTGCTGAGAAGGTACAAGGTCAGAGCGACTGCTAGGAGAAAGAGACCGAAAGCGGTCGGTGTTCCGGCGCCTGCACATGGAGCGTGATGAATGTGAATGAAGGAAGCGGTAAGAAGATAAGCAACCTGGTGGTGAGCCAGGTCCTGGCGGTGGTCATGGCCCTTGTCTTCTATCTAGGGGCAACCCAAGTGGAAGGTTCGGAAGGCGTTGATTCAATCGGTGGAACAATCTACACACTGGTTCTCTCGCTCATAATATTCCTGACACTGGTACCGAGGATCGCTGCAAGGTTCCCGAGAAAGGGAAGTACGACCGGGAGTCACTAGACGAAGAAGAGAAGGATGACCAGGCCGATCGCGACCATCGTGAGGCCTGAGAATAGTCTGATTTTCGAGGATTCCGATCTCTCCCAGTTCGTGATCTTTCTGGCTACGACCCTGTTGGATGTGACAAAAAGGACGACAAGAAGGGGCAGGATGAACATCAGATTGTAGAGGTAAAGGTAGCCGATACCCTCGAAGTAAGTCGTTTCAGAAGCCAGCAGACCCAGAACAGCAACGTAGATTCCACCGGAGCAAGGGAAGGTACACAGCCCGACCAGAAGCCCTGCGACAAGGGCGGAAGGTAGAGTTGCCTTGAAGATCCAGGACTTGGCCCTCTTCCAGGTGCCCTTTGGCATATGGAACGAAAGAGGAAGGTTCGGGAAGAAGTACTGCGCCATGCTCAACGAACCCAGAATGATGAGCAGGTAGGACCCAACCACGGCCAGCAAATGCGGCTGCCCGCTGATCACTATCGCCCTCAGAAGGCCGATACCGATGAAGAAGTAAACGAAGAAGATCGCCAGAACATAGACTAACCCCATTCTCATGACGTTCAGCCTGGTCCGCCTTATGACGAACAAGAAGCTGATGAAGAAAAGCAGAACCGCGAACGCGCAGGGATTGAGCCCGTCCAAGAAGCCGGTGACGATCACAAGAGGCAGTAGATCTTCCTCGCCTTCGGCAGGACCGGTTCCGACATTCTCGGCAAACCATTGAAGATAAGTGCCAATGGGTTCATCGATAGAGTATTCCTGCGCCTCGCCATCGAAAGCCCATGCAAGATATGTCGTGGGATTCTTCATCTCCTCCTGGTATACGAGGATCTTCTCCACGTTCAACCCGCTGGAGTTCAGCAGGAGGTCGTCGATCACGTGCAGCGGGACATGTCCTTCCAAGACGAAGGTCGCGTTCATCTTAACATATGTGGCGATATGGCTCTGGAGGTGATTGGGGACACCGAGTTCCTCATCCAGCGAGTTCATCTCGGACCGGTATTTCCTCTCATTGAGGTAGTCCTTCTTCACGAGGTCGGTAACACCATCGTTCCGTAGCGTCGGGATGAGCTCGTCATTGATGTAGACCGCACATTCCCCACACGCTTCGTTGTAGTATACCAGAGCCTGCCCTTCGTCAATGCTGACGCTCTCGGACTCTTGAACCAGGTAAAAAGGGAGAATTGATCCGGCGATCAAGATGGCAATCAAAGTTGTCACGATGACAACGAATGTGAGGTTCTGGAACCTCTGGCCGACCGGCCCCCGTTCAGCTTCCGTCTGCGAGGCTTCGCCCTCAATATCTTCGGGAATGTCGTGGCAGGGTTCAGCGCTCATGTCATCACGTTGGCGGTGAGGTCCACCTGAACCTCTGGGTTGAATGGGTCATTGCTCTTGATGTAGACCGCTCTCTCAATGAAACCTGAATCCGGATGAAGGGCCGAATCGTAGCTGACCTCAAGAATGGCAGTTTCCCCGGGCAGGATGTTCATGTTCCAGTTCTGTGGGTTGTTGTGCATACCGAAGACCGGGCTGATGATTCCTCGGTACTTGATGACCGCAGAGGTGCAGCCGCATGAAGTGGAGACGCCAGTAAGTTTCAGGTCAACGTCCCCGGAGTTCCATATCTGGAAAGAGGCAGTTGAAACACCCTGGGGTATGTCCCCAAAGTCGTACTGGGTGGGACTGACCTCTATACTCGGGTGGTCGAGGCCCATGTACCATAAATAGAGAAGACCGCTCGAGATGACCAATATGGCTATGATCACTATCGCCACGACGACCTTCTTGGCGCCTGGGGACATTGGAGCCTCGGAAGATTTCTTGCGCCGCAGCTTTTCCTCGACCATTCTGGAGTAGTCTTTTGTGGACTCATCATTGGGATGGACCTTGTTCAAATGACGAGGCATGTTGTCGATCCTTACGTTGATACCGCAAACAGGACATTCCTCATGATCCATTCGAATCCATCCCCAGGAGCCGTCTGATTCAAAGCTGTTGGACCTCGAAAGGTCTCCTCCAACCAATCAACGTGTTAGAACTTGATATCGGTTCTTCTTTACAAGAAAAAAGGGAAGTTGGGCTGAGTTTAAGAAATGTAAAGAGCGGGATAGAACCTATCCCGCAATCACACTTCGAGGATACCCTTACTTGGTGTTCTCATCGATCTCATCGTGGAGATCTTCGTCGTGCCCGTCCTCTTCCTCGCAGTGTTCATGCATCCCCTGGTGCTCTTCGCACTCTTCGGACTGGTTCTCCTGGCATTCCTCATCGTGCTCGTGGTCCTGACCGCAGTGCATACCTTCGTGCATGTGGTTCATGCCTTCCATGCCGCAATATCCGTCACCCATGCCATTCATCATTCCACCCATCATACCGCCGCCCATCATGCCACCGTTCATGGCGATGGTCCCTGCGACGGCGCCGGTCCCGACGAGGGTACCGACGATGAGCGTTACCAACAAACCGGTTTCCATATCTTGTCACCTCTCGTTCGCGTCAAACACGTGTTGCATAATCATCTGCTGAAACGGTATAAGAAACTGATGTGAAATCCGTTTCACTTTTGTGAAATCCGAGTGAAAAGATCACTTCCCGAGGTCCTTGGGGATGCGCACTCGGTTGGTGGAGCCGTATCTCTCCCGGACGACCAGACCCTTGTTCTCCAGCTTGTCCAGGAGCCGGGTGACCTTGGCCTTTGAGAAAGTGCCCTCTGCCACCAGGTCCTTCTGGAGTACCTCGCCACTGGCTTCGTGGATCCGCCTGAAGATCTTCCTTTCATCCCCATTGAGGAGCCTCAAGGTAAGCTTCTGCAGGTCATCTTCAGTGACCGAAGTTGTGCTCTCCTGAGGTACTGCGGGTTGATAGTAGGCCGCCGGATGCGGTTGAACGTATGAGACCTCCCGACCCCTTCCAAGGACCATCAGAATGAGTATGACAACGACCAGCAATACGCCGACAAGGGAAATCGTAGTGCCAAGGGGGAAGCCGGTGCTATCATTGGGCCCCATCATGCCGCCCATCATGCCGCCCATGAAGGACTCGTTGGTCAGGGATGCCCAGATCAGCCCAGCAAAAATGAGAACGATAGAGATGACCAGTAAAGTGACCAGTAGACCTTCATTCCCGCGA
>JAZGCT010000142.1:0-4661 GCA_036477085.1 Thermoplasmata archaeon
CCAGGTTTTGGCGATTGGTTCTCAAGAGAGGAAAAGAATTCGGGGTCATACCCACCGCACTGGGAGCGAGAGACTCGACCAGAACAGAGGCCGGATTCCCGCTGTGGGGTAGCAAACTGGCGGGCGATCATGACATCTTTCCGTCCGAGGCGGGATATGGATACTTCGTGAGATTGCACAAGCCCTTCTTCGTGGGAAGACAACGTGCTCTGGAGAAGGCAAAGGACTGGGAGAAGCAGATCGTACGGTTCAGATTGATCAAGAGGGGCGGTCGAATGGCCAAGCCCGGCAGTCCTGTCCTTAATCTGGAAGGAGAGACAATCGGTCAAGTGACAACCAACCTGGTGGTCAAAGGGTTCCAAACCGGCATGGCGTTCGTGGACCATGAATATGCGGAGGAGGGGACCAGAATCGGAATCTTTCCAGAACCTCGTCTGGGCAAGAAGATCGACGGCAGATCCATCAGGGTAGGAAACGCAACAGTCCTCTCCAGACTTCAGAAGCTCGAAGAACAGGTCACTAAGTTGAAGTGATCATCTCTTTTCCGCTGTAGATGTTGAATCTTCTGCCTCTGAGGAAACCGATCATACCGAGGCTATATTCCCTTGCCACGTCTATTGCATCGGCCAGAGGTGCCCCCCGGGAGGCGACCATGGGTATGCCCGATCTCAGGCATTTGAGAACCAGATTGGATGTTATCCTTCCGGTGGTCATGATGATCGTGTTCTCGAACGGTTTCCCCTCCAGCAATCGCATTCCGATGACCTTGTCCACCGCGTTGTGCCTGCTGACGTCGTGAGCGTGCGCGACTATGTTCAGATCCTTGTCGAAGATGAAGGCCGAATGCAGCGCCCCTGTTTCCCGGTACGGTCCGGAGAACTCCCTGGTCTTCTTGGCGGCCTCAACCAGTTGGTCAGGTTCCAATCTCAAGTCGGTCTCGACCCTTTCCAGCTTATCCCCCATCCTCTTCTGTAATAGAGAAGGTGATGTGCAATCCGTCCAGATGACATTGTAGTTCCTGCTGAAAGATATCTTCACGGCCTCCGCCATGCTGACCTTCACGGAGATGTTGTCCCCTCTCATCTTGTGAGAGTACCCAACAATGTCCCCCACGTTCTTGATGAACCCTTCTGAGAACAAGTTCCCAAAAACGAATTCCTTGATCTGGTCCGGGGAGATCATCGTGTCGAAGCCAATCCCATCGTTCAGCTCGAGGTGCAGGAAGGACCCTTCCGCGATCTTGTCGGAAACCTCAGACAGGTTGCCGTCCATATACTTGTACACGGTCATCCGTTTCATTTGCATCATATGGATTTCTTGTCATGCCTTTAAAGATTCCCTCAGTAAGGGCTCCCTTGCAGAAATCGGAGTCAAATCGATCTAACTTCTCGGACGTCTGAATAATGGAGTTCTTAAATGCCATCTTACCTTTCAAAAACTGAGAGAAAATCCTTCGTGAGGGGCACTCTGTCATCGCACAGGTCGTGCAGTTCTTGGCTCAAAGTACGATTCCCTTTTGAATCTCTGGGCAGGTAATAGACTTCCACCAAGACTCCTTCTTCCTTGGCGACCTCCACTGCAGGCACGTGATCTGCGTCGCCTGCTACAAGAATTGCTTTGCTAATGTGGCCCTTGGTGGACAACCTGGTCAAGTCTATGGCCAGTAATGTGTCAACTTGTTTCTGATGGGGCGGCCCCTCACCATGTTTCACGATTCTTCCCAGTCTGATCTCAAAGCGAGGAAGCCTCCTCAATGTGGTGACGAATCTGTGCATCCCGCTGAATCTCCTACTTTCTTCATCAGTAGGCGTAGGACTTTGGTATGGCATGCTGTGGTAGTAGTACGTTCTGAATCGTTCGTATCCTTTGCACACCACATCACTGAATGCTGCATAATCAATGCGCAACTTGCCACAAGTTATCAACACAGTGTCAAGATACCCTCCATCGATGAAAACAGCAGCTCTCTCCATAAAAACCCCTCAATTGTAGGCCTCCCATATCCCCAGACACTCGTCAAGGGAAACGGGAGGTGGTAACTCTGGGTCTAAAATGTTCTCAGGAGTATTAGTATTTTGCCTTGCTAGTATGGTGGATGTCAACTTAAGACCGCCTGACCTTTCTTGATATGGTAACAACTCGTGAAGGATCTAATCCATTTGTTCACCTGTTCGATGCTTGCATTGTGCGGCCATCTCTTGTAGAACCTCTTTATCCTCTGCTTCAGTATCCCGAACCACTGTTCTATCGGATTCCTGGGACCGAACGTCCTGTGTTCCCATGGTACCCCAAGACGGTTCAATGCCCAGCGGTACCAGGGGGCTCTGTCGACATATACGATGGGATTGTTCTCGCACACCTTCAGAGCCTCCCGTATGAAGGATAGAGCCTCCAATCCCGACCTTCCCTGGCTGGCCCATGTGGCCAGCACGTCCCACGTGTCTATGTCTATGGCTGCCCATACGTACATCCACTTGCCTTGTATCTTGATCTTGGTCTCGTCCACCGCTATCGCCCTTCTCTTCCTCGATGTGGGATGGAAGAGATGCCTGCATTTCAGGTACCACTTCCTTATGGCCTCATGGCTTGCCTCTCCAAAATTGAAGAGGACGGTGGAACAATCCCTGAGGGACAGTCCAAGATGATACAGAACTATCCCCAACGCCCTCAACCGATTCGACTTCCTGGCCCGACGGAAAACTCTTTTACGTTCTAGTGCATCCTCTACCGATTGTAGCATAAATCCATCCCATCCTGCCTTCTCCAAGGCGCAGGAGGGATGCATCCCTACAGCCTTATTCTTTCCTTAAGTTGACATCCACCTAGTATGATACACACAAGAAATAAGCACCACAACACATTCCCCCTATCCAAATGGAGATCATCGGGCTCCTGACCGGCGCAATCGTGATATCCGTTGTCCACGCAGCACTCCCAAATCACTGGTTACCATTTGTGTTGGTGGGAAGGGCACAGAAATGGGACGATAAGAAGATCTTGTGGATTTCATTCCTTGCGGGAACTGGACATGTTGTCATGACTGGTATACTCGGACTGATCGCAGCTCTCGTGGGAGGTTTGATTCTCTCTTCTCTTGATCTGCTTCTGCTTCCGGTCACGAGCGGGATCTTGATAGTGATCGGATTGATCTACGTGGTCCTGGGTCACAGGGCCAAGAAGGCGGGCGCCGAGGGCCACCATCACCACGTCCCGGATAATGCGACCTCACTCTCTCTGTTTCTGATGCTCACTTTCTCTCCCTGTGAAGCGATGATTCCGGTATTCTTCGCCGCCAGCCCCTATGGATTGGAGTCTCTGTTGTTGTTGGTGGTCGTGGTCTCACTCGCGACCATCGGTGCAATGATGTTGCTGGTCTATCTCACCATGAAAGGTTATGAGAGGATTCACTCTCAATGGTTGGAGGAGAATGATAGAATCGTGGTCGGTGCGGCATTGGTCCTTCTCGGGATTCTCGTTTATGTGTTCCACCTGTCGGGCATATGATGGGAACTGATACCCCGGTCTGAAGATTTGATTGTGAAATTCGCCAGCTTCTTTGCCCATCTGAAAAGGTTTAAATGTCTCACCAGTATTATTAGCCAAAAGGGGTACCTTTCATCAAATTCTGGTATGATTGGCAATGAAATCTAGTCCGTTGAAACTGGGAGTGTATGTCTGCCAATGCGGACAGAATGTAGGGGGTGTTTTGGACGTTGATAGGCTTTCGGAACAGGCTAGGTCCTACCCCGAGGTCGTTCTGAGCAAAACGCATCCGTTTCTCTGTTCGGAAGAGGGTCAGGCGCTCATTCAGAAAGATATTCAGGAGAACGGTCTCGATAGAGTCGTAGTGGCAGCATGTACACCCAAATTGCATGAGAGGACGTTCAAGAAGGCTTTGGAGAGAGCTGAACTTAACGTTCATTGTCTGGAAATGGCAAACATCAGGGAACAGTGTGCCTGGGTCCACACGAAAGAGCCTGAGAAGGCGACCACTAAGGCCGGATCTCTGATCGCAGCTTCACTGGCGCGTGCATCAACTATCGAACCTCTGGAGATCGAAGAATCTGAGGTCACGAAAGCAGCCATGGTCATCGGCGGAGGCGTCGCAGGCATTCAGGCGGCACTGGACATCGCTGACAACGGCTTCAAGGTGTATCTGGTCGAAAAGGAACCGAGCATCGGCGGCAAGATGGCCCAGCTGGACAAGACTTTCCCCACACTGGATTGCTCTGCGTGTATTCTGACTCCAAAGATGGTTGACGCAGCAAGACATCCCAACATAGAGCTGGTCACCTACGCTGACGTCAAAGAAGTGAAGGGAAGTGTTGGGAACTTCGCCGTGAAGGTCCTCAAGAAACCCCGGTACATCGATGTGGACAAGTGCATTGGTTGCGGCCAGTGCGCAGAAGAGTGCAGGATGGCTGGCAGGGTGCCCAATGAGTTCGACGAGAACCTCGGGAAGCGCAGTGCAGCTTACATCCCGTTCCCCCAGGCGGTCCCTCTGAAATACCTCATAGATCCCAATTCATGTCTCCTGATAACAAAGGGCGTGTGCGGCAAGACCCTCAAGTGCGCCGACGCGTGCAAACCCGGAGCGGTGGACTTCGACCAGAAACCGGAAGAGGTCTACATCGACGTGGGCGCCATAGTGGTCGCCACCG
>JAZGCT010000143.1:0-5105 GCA_036477085.1 Thermoplasmata archaeon
CGTTCTGTTCGAAGTTGAGAGAATGACGAAGAACGTGGCCTTGATCTACAAGGGCAGGGCAGTGGCAACAGGACACATATCCGAGATAAGAGGCCTTATTGACAAACAACCGCATAAGATTGTGATAGAGGGAGATAATCTAGACAAACTGGCCAAGGAGCTTCTGGATAGGGAATACACGGTGTCAGTGGGTTTTTACCCTGACAGAAAATCGATCTGGGTCCAGGTCTCAAAACCCGAAGATTTCTTTAACGACATCCCCAGAATAGTGACTGAGTTGGAATGTAAGATAACAAAAATACACAGTCTGGATGACAACCTCGAGGCCGTGTTCAAGTACCTGGTGGGGTGGTAGGGTGGACTTGAGTGGTAGTCTCATTGGAATGCTGGCGGTAATCCGGTATTCAACCAAGAAGATCCTTTTTTCCAGGAAGGCCATTGTCACAGTGCTCATCGCGCTATTCATTGCCGGTGTAATGGGCTACGCAGCCACGCAGAATATGGACCGTCTCCAAGCCGGTACCAACTTTCTGGACTTTCTTATTCTGTTCTTCTTCATGCCCATTATTGCCATGGTATACGGGGCCTCGATAATCAGGGATGAAATCGATGACAAGAGCATCACGCAGATTCTCACATCCCCCCTGAAAAGGGAGTTTGCATATATCGGATATTATCTATCACTGGCTATTTCCCTCAGCATAGTAATGGTCATCATAGTTACCGTGGGCTTCCTGTCCTTTTTCGGACAGACGGGAATCGATGGAGATGCACTAGGAATCTACGCCGATGTGTGTGCTCTTTCGATAATCGGCTCCCTTGTTTACTCTTCCCTATTCCTCTTTATCAGCCTACCTCTGAAAAGGCCCCTGGCCTTCGGTTTGTTCTACGCCTTCATCTGGGAGGGCTTTATCGGTTCTCTGGGCGGAAGGATCCAGGAGGTCGCCCTGAAGCACTATATCAGAAGCATAGGCTCCGAATGGATTTCCTTCGGGGATATCTCGGGATACAACGCCTCCGATGTAGTCTACTCCTCCCAGGTCCTGGTAGGTGTGACCATAACCTTCCTCATTCTCGGAATGATAGTGTTCAGGGTGAAGGAGTTTCCGTAAAAAGCAGACATATCAGATAGAGATTTCAGTGTTACCTTTCCATTTAATGCTCATGGGCAGTGTCAGATTAATGTCACCACAACCAATAGGTCACTGTCTGCTTATTACGAAACAAGTGTCATGGTCATGGATATTACATGTCTTTCAGAAAAGGTTCAGTTGGCAACCTGCTACCCTGATCAGAACATGTTGGTCAATGGAGCGACACTGTTCAATACAAACGATCCTGTAATAAGCACAGACAAAATTGACTCAACTCGACGCTTCGAGGCCATAGGATATTGATGATCAGAACACACAGAGGACTTCAGAAAGAACCAGACAAATTCTGGTATCAGACCAATCTGTGAATCATCCCCCAACAATCGCTAACTATTTGAACCTTAATTGAACTAAGCAATGGGTTGGTCATAGGTAAAGGGGCAAGATGACAGCAAAGACGAAACAGGATTCTTGGGACGTCATAATCGTCGGCGCCGGGCCGGCGGGTATGTTCGCTGCTAACCAGATGGCCGATACCGACCTATCTATTCTCATGATCGACATGGGCCGGGAGGTCAAGAAGAGGATCTGCCCGTTGGGTCACGATATGGGATGCACCGAATGCAAGCCCTGCCACATCATGTGCGGCGTCGGCGGTGCTGGAACGCTCTCCGGCGGTCGGTTGAACCTGCGCCCAGACATAGGAGGGGACCTCAGCGAGGTCACCAAGGATGTGGAGAAGGCGTGGGAACTCGTGGACTATGTGGACAAGGTCTTCATGAAGTATGGCGGGCCGACGGACCTGCACGAGCCCAAGGGAGAGGATCTCAAGCACCTGAAGAGGTTAGCTGCAGCATCCGGGATCAAGTTCATCGAGATACCCCAAAGACACATCGGTTCGGACCACGCTCCCAAGGTGATCCAGGCGTTCGCGGACGACCTGGAGGAGAGGGGAGTCGAGTTCCTTTTGAGAACCAAGGTCAAGGACCTCCTCATCGAGAATGGCATGTGCAAGGGCGTGGACACGGTAAGAAGGGGCGAGTTCAGGTCCAAGTACACGCTCATAGCTCCTGGAAGGATAGGCGGACCCTGGGTGGAGGAGATAGCACGAGAGAAGAAACTGGCTGCCAGTTTCGGTCCGATCGACGTCGGTGTAAGGGTGGAGGTGCCGGCGATAGTGATGGACCCTGTCACCAGCATCAACATGGACCCCAAGTTTCACATTCACACCAACAGATACGATGACTTCGTGAGGACCTTCTGCACCAACGAGAGAGGTTTCGTCGTCAAGGAATGGTATGACGGATTCATAGGTGTCAACGGCCACGCGCTGATAGACAAGGCCTCCACCAACACCAATTTCGCTCTTCTCGTACGAATCCATCTTACAGAACCGCTGGAGAACACCACCGCATATGGAAGGTCCATCGCAGAGCTTGCCACGACCATCGGCGGTGGGAAACCGATCCTTCAGAGAATGGGCGACCTGAGGAGGGGGCGAAGGTCCAACTGGGGCAGGCTCAAGAAGAACCTGGTCAAGGCCACGCTCAAGGACGTTGTTCCAGGCGACATATCGATGGCGCTGCCGCACAGGGTGGTGATGGACATCATCGAAGGTCTGGAGAAGCTCAACGAGATCATTCCCGGAGTTGCGGCGGACTCAACTCTCATATATGCTCCAGAGATCAAGTTCTACGCGATGAATCTTGAGGTGAACAAGTACCTGATGACCAGCGTCAAGAATCTGTTCGCCGCCGGAGATGGGGTAGGCCTTTCGGGCGATATCGTCAACGCCGCCGCGACAGGTGTCATCGCCGGGCAGGGTATCATGAAAAGCGCCGGTGTAGGGAAGAAATAGTCCGACTCTCTGAGAGATGTCTTATGCCATGGGTAGGCGGATTGGAGGAAGAGGATAAGAAGAAGGACTTCGAGCTTGCCCTCAAGAAGTCCTGGGACGACCTTCAGTCCATGGATCCCAACGATGTTGCGAGGAACTCGCTGGCGGAGTACGATGATGCCGGATCTTTTTTCTACCTGAAGTTCATGGGCACCATATACCGGGTGAAGAGGGATGAAAGGGTGGTCGCCGATATTGAAGGTGAGCGGACCAATCCGTTCTATGCTTTCTTGATAGTTCATTATCTCGTGGGTGCAAAGGACATACCTCTGGCGAATGAGCACATTTCCTTTCGAGAGCTGTACGGGGGAGATGTCTACTACCAGGCGTTCAAGAGCAGAGCGATTGATCTCATAGGGAGAGAGTTCGAGAACAGGCCTGAAGAATTGGTGCAGAAGGGTATTGAGATGGGAGGTGAGAAGGCCAATCTGGGTGATTTCTCTGTGATAATTCCTGTTTTCCCGAGGATTCCTCTTACCATCGTGCTTTGGCTGGGTGACGATGAAGTTCCAACGAGCGCCAACATTCTTTTGGACAAGACGGCTGGGAACCACCTGCATACAGAAGATATTGCAGCGATTTCTGAGGACCTGGCCAGAAGACTGTCGCAAGAGTGACGGACAGGCACATAACCTTTCAGTTTGACTACATGGACAGCAAGAAGACGGAGAATTCGAAATCATAACGAAGGTTCATCTTTATATAGAGCAGATTCCATCTACCATATGCTTATCTAAGCATCCCTCCACAACGAGGCCGTTCGACTTCTTTTCAGAGTGAACGGCCAACTTTTTTTTTTCTACTTGTTGACCTCCGTTTTATGACTAAGTGATATCAGGGCTGATAATCACGAGTATTTTCTTCATATACCCTCTTCCTGTTTTTTGCGACAAAGTATAATGGAGGAATAGAAAAATGACAGCTTTGTCAGGAAGAAGCGTAGTTTTGCTAAAGGTGTTTCCAGATCAACTGGAGACGGCCTCTAGGGAAATTGCAGGAATGCCTAACGTAAAGAATGTGTGGCCCGTATTGGGCTCCTACGACCTTCTGGTGACCGCTGGTTTTCCGGACTATGAGGGTCTGAGGGACTTTGTCGGTAGCCTGAGATCGAAACCCTATTGCTGGGAATGCAAGGTCCATCCCAACTTCTGGGACTGGGAGAGAGAAGGAACAACGGATACACCGCTGACAGGGTGGGTATTCATAGACACCACGGACTTCAATTCCACATTCGAGGGATTGAAGAAGATAAGCAAAGTGAACCACGTCATTTCCACATCCGGCGACTTCAACTTGATCGCCAACATCGGTGCGGATGAGTTCAGGGAATATGGAAACATACTCAGGAACGACGTGCTCACCATACCCGGCGTAAGGAACACAGAAACATACACCCATACGCCTGAGTAAACTCGGGACAAGGGTCCAAGGGGACCCTCCCTCTTGCAGGCTTGATTAGGATTCCAGCGTAAGCCATGACTGCAGACCAATATGATTGAAGGGATAAACTATGACAGATTCCTTTGACGATGCTTCTCAGCCAGCCAAGTATCAGGACTTGAGAGCTGAGAGATAGAGCGGGAGGTTGGCCTTGTCCAATAAGTGTGCTTCCTTGATGTGCCAAGGTGGTTTCCACTTCTTGAGCCCCTTGGTTACCTCGAATCCTATCTGCCGTCCATCATGGACGCACACCACGTCCACCTCGGTGTGATTGCGCCAGTAGTACACGGGATGTTCCCTGGAGAGATTCACGGCAACGGTTGCTTCAGTTACCCAATCCATGCTGGCCTCAATGTTGACATACTCACCCAGGACCTTGAATATGAACGGGTCCGAGAAATGGACCTTCTTGTTCTTCCTGCTGTCTATTCTGGAATCCGGGCGAATGAGATTCAGGACAATGAGGGATTGTATGCCCTCGAGCGTCTCGACATAGCTCTTCACCGTATTGGGGGAATTGATGCCGGTCTGGGTGGAGATCGAGTTCCAGCTTATCGGCGTGCCCCGTGCCCGAATTAGATATGACAGTATTTCCTTCATTGATCTGTCACTTTTCCCCATCCTTGACCAGTCCCCTTTGATCCAATCGAAATAGGTTCTGGTTGTTTCAACTG
>JAZGCT010000144.1:0-4422 GCA_036477085.1 Thermoplasmata archaeon
AGTCGGTCCACCAGCAGCAGTTCGCCAAGAACCTGGTGGAGATGGGACACGACCTTCATATCGTGTGCAGGAGGCCTCCAGGAAGGGAGGACATGGAGGGAGGCGTGACCTACCATCGAGTCATGTCCGAGGACTTCCCGTTGAAGAGGATAGTATTCACTCTCGATGCGGTCAGGCAGATGAGGAGGTTATTGGACCGGGAGGATTTCGATGTCATCCACGATAGGGGCTATCTGTTCGGGGCAGTTGGGACCAAGGTCGGACTTGAGAAGAGGGTTCCAACCGTCCTGCAGATAGACGACGATTGGGTCGAGACCGAGGCCATGGCCTCTCGCATCACCTCCACGCCCATCTACAAGATGTCGGCCATGTTCTGGTGCAAGAGCCTTATGAAGAAGTCGAAGGTCATGTTCGCGGTCAGCGAGACCCTGAGGGACCTCGTTTCAGAAAGATGGGACGCAGAGCCGGAGAGGATATCGATCGTGCCGAACGGTGTTGAACTGGAGGTCTTCCGGCCTGATGCAGAACCACTGGGCATGAGAAAGGAGTTGGGCCTGGAAGGCAAGAAAGTCATCTGTTTTGTCGGCGCCATGGGCCCCTGGCACGGCTTGGAGAACCTCATCAAGAGCTTCCCCTATGTGTTGGAGGACGTGCCAGATGCAGAGCTGGTACTCGTGGGGTCCATGAAGGAATTCGGCACTTCACATCTGGCTGAGATGGCGAAGGAATACGGCGTTTCGGAAAAGCTGCACCTTCTTGGCAGGAAGCTCCCTCAAGAAGTCCCCCGGATACTGGTCGAATCAGATGTGGCCGTGGCGCCTTACCCCGCAAGGGATTTCGGTTTCTCGCCTTTGAAGCTCTTTGAGTACATGGCCTGCGGTGTGCCCATAGTGTGTTCAGATCTGCCCTCAACACGCGAGATAATAGACGATGATAGGAACGGCCTGCTTGTACCCCCGGGGGACACCGATTCACTTGCCGAGGCCATTGTCCGCATCCTCCTCGATAAACATCTGGGCAAGAGGTTGTCCGTCGAAGGTCTGAGAAGCGTCACCTCATTCAGCTGGAAGGAATCCACAAAGAAGTTGGTGAACGTCTATAAGAGAGCTTTGGATTCGACCGCCTAGGCCAATCCCCAGTTGACGTAGTAGAGTTTTGAGTAACCGTTGTCGAACAGTTTCATGAAGGGAGCTTGATTGAACTTGTTTACTACCTCCGCACTGGGAACCGGAGCTGGATTCCATGGGTATAGCATCACACCCTTCTCCATGTCCCTGTGATGAGCCACGTAGTCGACCCTTTTCCTACCCGAGGGAGATTCCACGCCCTCCATCTCGGCCCTGGCTTCGTTGAATGATCCAGCAAGCAGAGTGTCGTGAGCGGTATCCCACGTTGCGTTGACCCCTCCAAACCCGAACAATGTGGTGGAAGCCATGTGATCTGATGCCACAAGTCCGTCGATATATAGGCCGGCGAAGAAGGCGTTTGAGACTAGTTTGGCTGGGACCCCCTCATCCAACCTGTCGAGAAGGTCCTTCTGTGGATGCGCTGAGAAGGCCAGCATTACAAAAAGAGTCGTTATCAAAGCTCCGGCAACCACCTTCCTCTTCTTGTTGGTGGCCCCCATGAGTCCTGCCATCCTGGACAGACCTAGTCCGACTAAAACGGCTGAAGCGGGCATCATGTACTGGAGGTGTCGGTATGGTATTATCACGTCGCTGGCGAAGACCGATGCAAGGAACAGTGAGGCAGTTATGGTGATGAACCAACTCGTAGGATCGAGCCCCCTCTTGGTGTAGTCTGAGAACCCTCTTCCTGCAGCCCCAAAAGCGAACATGACCATGAGCGGAGTGAAGAAGACAAAGGCCCAATCTGATGGAGTGATCGTCGTGCCAGGGATCTGGACATAGATGTTGACACTCATTATGAAATAGATAATCACAAGCCCGACCAAGAGTGAAACCGCCCTGTTGGCAAGGCCGGGGTATCTCGGCCGATAACTCCATTCTGACTTTCTTCTCAATTGGACAATTGCGTAGAGACCGATGACCCCAATCAGAAACACGCCCAGGACCACCACCCATGATCCAAGTACCTTGGACATGACCACATCCCTGAATGGGATGGCGTAGGTCGCCCAGTATAGGAACGCTGACCCAATTAGGAAGATCAGATAGATGATGCTCAATCGGAGCGCTTTCACATCGCTCTTCTTGGAGATGAGCTCTCGAATGAACACGGAACCCAGTACTGCGATTATCAGGAAGTAGGTCGTCAGGTGGTGCGTCATTATTAGGGCTATTGAAACGGGAAACAGAAGGTAGTACATCTTTGGATTGAATTGGGCCTTCACTAACAGCAACAAGCCTGTCGCGAACAGCAGGTCACCTACCGCGCCCGGACTGGCGTGCGAGGTCGTGAATACCACAGGCATGGACACGGCAATCACGCTCGCCGCGATCAGACTGGTCGAGTCCTCATGGAACAGGGTCCTCGCTATCATGAACACTGGAAAGACGGACAGAGACGCGAGGATCACTGATGTCAGTGAGACCGCCATGGGAAGTGAGACGATGGTGAACCCGACAACCCCGTTCAGGAAGATCGATCCCGGGAAGTATGGATACGTGAACCCCCAACCGTCATACGACAATGATATCGATCCGTTCTCCACCAGACCTCTTGTTATGAAGAAGTACTCTCCGAAGTCTCCGCCCCAGTACAGATTTCCCAGCAGCGGGAGCAGGCGCAAGACGAGTCCAGTTATGAATATCGATAGAAGTGCAAAGCCAGTGGACTTCCGCATCGCGGTTTAATGCGTGATTCACTACATTATGATTGTTGCGCTCCCTTCCAGATGTGTTCTCTCATCCTTGAGACGAACATCTTCTCGTCGAACAACATGGATCTCTGGAGGCATGCTTCCCTCATGGTTTCCAGTGTGTCCTTGGTGAGCCCTCTTATCTTGTCCGTGAACGCTTCAGATGTCGGTGGCAGGAGCCAACCCGTCTCACCATCTACAACCGTTTCCCTGTACCCTCCTTCGTCGGTCACCAGGGCTATCTTTCCAGACGCCATGGCCTCCACTGGCGTCATGCCGAAGTCCTCGTCAACGGCCGTTGCGATGAAACCTCTGCACTTGGAGTACAGGTCGGTGAGCTCTTCCTGGTCGATCTGGCCAAGCAGTTCCACGTTCGGCGGGATCTCTCCTAGGTTGGAGATATATGATTTGGAATGGTCCCCCTCGGCGAACCCGCCCACAATCTTCAATCTCTCGTCCGGCAGTTTGCTGAATATGTCCAGCTGGAGGTCGATCCTCTTCTCTGGGTACAGCCTGTTCACGGACAGCCAGAAGTCACCCACCTCGGAGAATCTGAAGCCATCTGTGGGTACTGGTGGATTGACAACACTCGCATCTCTCCCATAAAACCTCTTGACCCTGCCCTTCACGTTCTCGCTGTTGGCGACTATCATATCAACGTTGCGAATTGACCTCTCGTTGAACCTCTTATGAGTGAATATCCACATCCTTGCCGCCAATCGTTGCAGTCCGTTGTCCAGATTCTTCAGCGTCCAGTCCTTAAGATCATAGAATGCCCGAACCGGGGTGTGGCAGTACAGAAGGTTGGGGTGAAGTCTCTTTGCGCAATAGTGTGACCAGTTCCCTGAGAATACGTAGAAGTCGTACCTCTCCTTCGGACGGAACCTCTTGAACTTGGTCGAGGCATTGATCTGCTTGAGAGGAGGCGTTCTCGACAAGGGGCCAAGGTCAACAATGTTCACATCATCATAACCAAGCTTGGAAACGGTCTCCCTGTTCAGGTCTGTGGTGTAAAGATCGGCATCCATCGCCCGTGCCAGCGTTAGGACGAGCTTCTCTCCTCCGCCGATGGAGCTCATGAAATCATGGATGATGGCTATCCTCATCGAACCTGACCAGTATCTCCACTATGTTTGAACACTTCTTAATTGTTTCTTGGGTGGCTTAATAGAAGTCATCCAGCTTCAGGTCCTGCACCTTGTCGTTGGTGAAAAGGGACTGAATGGCAAAGTCTATCAGTTCCAGTCTCTGCTGAAGGTAATTGGAGACGTCATATTCCTCCGATATCTTCTTGGTTATCTCCAGATACTTCTTCACAGAGCCCTCGTGGACCGTTAAGGTAAGGTTGCCTCCGCACTTGGAGCATTTCCCCTCCAGGGGTATCCTACGGAACTTGGCGTTGCATTTTGTGCATCTCAGTTTCTGGTTCGAGAACGCGTTGAGGTTGCCAATAATGTCAGGAAGGAAATGGTGTACTATCATCCTGGAGACCACGTCAGAAGCGTCCACCGCCCTTATCTTGCTCTGCAGCTCGAGCTGCTTCTCCATCTTCTCCTTCATCGACCCGGATGTGTACGCGGACTTCAGTGGACCGACCGCAA
>JAZGCT010000145.1:0-3112 GCA_036477085.1 Thermoplasmata archaeon
CTCCAGCAGTAATCTTCTACCTTTACGGTGAGCGTTCGAGAGAGTAGACATGACCCCATCGGGAACTATCACAGCTGCTTTTCCTCCCACAGTAAGGAGATTGTAGAATAATTCGAGAAACAGTAGCTCAGTCTTAGTCGTGTTGATTCTAAAGGCGTCGTTTATGTCAGCCTTATCAACATACCCTGCGAACGGCGGATTCGCAAGGACAACATCATACTCAGGTTTCTGACCGAACTGCCTAGACAGTGTGTCTCTCTGTTCTATGTTAGGGTGAGTAATCCCATGGAGAATCATGTTCATGAGCGCTATGCGTATCATGGTCACTTCAAAATCAAACCCGTAGAATGTCTCATCCCACAACAGTTTCCAGTGTTCCTTCTTCACTATCTTGTCGCCGATTAGATTGTGCGGTGTTCCATCTGGATCTTCCTTAACCATGTCTGGAGTTGTGTACTTCTTTAGGATGTGCTGGTAGGCTGCGATGAGAAATCCACCAGTTCCGCAGGCAGGATCGCAGATCTTCAGCCCGATATCCGGATCCACAAGCTCAACCATCATTCGGATGATGTGTCGCGGAGTCCGGAACTGACCGTTCTTACCCGCAGTCTTCAGCTCCCCCAGCAGGTGCTCGTAGATGTCTCCCTGAATGTCCGGCCTTTCGCCAATCTCAATTTCATCGATAATCGTGACAGCTTCTTGCAATAGGGAGGCCTTTGGAATCATAAAAGTGGCGTCACGCATATATTCGGAATACAGGACCTCCTCGCCGTCGTGGAGGTTCTTGATGAAGGGGAACACCACTTCGCTGACGTGCTTGTACATGGCTGTGGCGTTCATGTGCTTCCAGTTCGACCACATGAGGTCGTCCTTTCCATCAAAGATAGAATGATGTTTTTCGCCCGTATTTTCGGCCCTTATCCTGTTGACATTGTCCAGGTCTTCGAGCCTCTTCATGAAGATCAGGTAAGACATCTGCTCGATCGCTGTGAGAGGATTAGATAGCCCTCCTGCCCAGAACATGTTCCAGAGCTTGTCGATCTTGGCCTTCATCTCAGGCTCAAGCATGCACAAACACCTCCTGCTCGAGCCCCTGACACATGGAGATCACCGCCTCGAGATCCTGCTTCTGAAAGAGAGGAATTGGAGCCTTCGTTCCGAAACTTGTGCTGAATGGAGGCTCGAAGAGATCGGAATATTCGATGTGATGCTTCTTTGCAAAAACCGTTTGAATCGTCCTGAGGAAATTAACCTGGTCAGCATTGAGGTAATTCTTCTCGATCATAAATGTCTTGAAAGCCTCCTCTATCTCCTTGTTTGGATCTGGGAACTCATAAAGACCTAGAATCTTCTTGATGAACTGGACCAACGTGCCTCTGTGCTGCCTGTAGACCTTCTGCAGATTCTCCTCAGTGATGAAGAGCTCAGGACTATTGAGAGCCCTTTCTAGCTCGTGCAAATCCTTCTCAGTCAGTATATTGTCCCGTTTTATCTTCTGAATTGTTGGATGCTCAGCTGCCAGTCTTTTGATTCTCTTCTCCACTTTCGCCTGGTAGTCCTTGATGAAATCTGTCCTTGGCGACATGACCGGGCCGTACTCAACCACCTCCCTCTTCTCCATTATGTCGTCGATATCGAGAACAATCGGTTCTCGGGCCTCCGGCCTACTGTACTTCATCAGAGGAGCGAATTCTTCGAGCAACATCTGAGCGTCTTCTACGCTAGGATCCTTCCAGAAGGACTTATCACGGACCAGGTCGAGAAGATCTTTCTTCTCTTTTACTTCACGGATTGTCGTCGGTAGTGAGGCCAGAGCCTTTCCAATACTTTCCTTCAATCTTTCGATCTCGGCTGTATCGTGTCTGAGGATTGCCAGTGTAAGCTCTTCACACTTCTGCTTGAACGAACCAATGTGGGGATCGACGCCTACGGTGTATCGCATCAACGGGCCGATCTTGTTCTTCATGAATTCTATCGGGTCCAGTCCTACTCGGTCCCAAAGCTTCGGCGAGAGGGCGAGTTCTATGTCTTCTCTCTTTTCTCGGACAGCTATTGACTCCTGAGGCAAGGCACTGATGTCTTCCAGAATCTTCTTTTTCGTAATCTCGGTCCTCTCTTCGTCCCCAATCTCGAAGTAATGTTTGAGCTGGTGCAGCTTGACCAGGAAAATCTTAGTTGGAACTGCCACCGCAAGCTTCGCCTCCCTTCCCTTGGGATGCATATCAAACCAGTCGAAGACGTTCCAGGCGTCGAAAATTAGAAAATCCTCCTTCTTCCCGTCAGGCAGCCAGTCCTTACGGGTGCAAGTATCATCGATTCGAGTACCTCGACCGATCATCTGCCAGAAGCGAATCTTTGAGAAGACGGGCTTGGCAAACACGAGGTTGCAGACTTCCGGGATGTCTACTCCGGTGTCCAGCATGTCGACCGAAATGGCCACCCTCGGCCAGTCTTCGGTCTTGAAGTCTTTTAGGATTTCCTGGGCCCTCGGGTCGTCCGAGACGATGACGCGAGCTAGTTTCCCCTTGTATTCGGGATATAATCTCTCAAATGCCTCCCAGAGACGCTTTGCGTGCTTCTTGGTTATGGCGAAGAAGATAGTCTTTGCGGGAAGGGTCCCGGTAGAATCCCTAAGACACTCTTCCATGAACTCCTTGACAATTGCCTCATTGGTTCCAATCACGACGACTTTCTTCTCGATGTCCGTCCCTTCGAAATTGATATCCTCAGGATCCACTCCTTTCTCCAGGAGCTCCCTCCTGACCTGACTCGGAACGTCGCCGGGTCTGATCCCGGCAATCTGAAAGTGGGTCTGGGTCTTGTACACATAAAAAGGAACTAGCCAACCGTCATCAACGGCCTCTTCGTACGTATAGAGAGTCGTCGGAATGCCCTCATCACAATCAAAGAACATGAACGTGTCTCTATCGATGAGTTCGGAGGGGGTAGCTGTCAGTCCGATCTGAATGGCATCGAAGTACGTGAAGACGTCCTTCCACTTGTTGTAGATTGACCTGTGACTCTCGTCTGAAATGATGACATCGAAGTCCCCTACTGAAAAGTCTTGATAACATTCCATGAAGGTCTGGATCGTGGAGGCAAATAGACGTGG